>JBHEOF010000064.1:0-14648 GCA_046261715.1 Bacteroidales bacterium | reverse complement strand
GTTAAACTCTGCTCTCCTTGGGTTTCTCAGTTTAATAGCCATAATAATAAAATATTAAGCTGCCGGTTCGTGCAACAGGTCCATAAACTCTGTAGCCCTGGCTTCGAGCATAAAAACAACTTTTTCTATGCGCGACACCAGAATATTGTAGCAAATATAACCGATAATACCAACTATTAATCCGGTAATGGTTGTTATCATGGCTTCATAAATACCTCCGGCAAGCAAAGATATATCAACGTTATTTCCTGCCATTGCCATGTTATAAAATGCCTTTACCATTCCCATCACCGTTCCCAGGAACCCCAGCATGGGTGCAGCACCCGCAACAGTTGAAAGGAATGCAATATTTTTTTCAAGCTTGGAAACCTCGAGTTTACCCACATTTTCAATGGCGGCATTGATGTCGTTAAGGGGCCGGCCAATGCGCGTAATACCTTTGGCGATCATGCGCGAAAGTGGTGTATTGTTATTGCGGCAAAGCGATTTGGCACTGTCGATGCGGCCATCATGAATAAAATCGCGAATATTATTCATAAAATTATACTCTTCTTTAGAAGCCTTGCCGATGGCAAAATATCTTTCAATGAAAATATAAATGGCAATGATTGAAAGAATAAGCAGGGGGATCATAACAATTCCGCCTTTCAGAGCAAGTGAAAAAAAGCTGAGAGTTTCTTCTCCGGGGCCTTCTGTAGCCAGGGTATCGGCAGCCTGGGTGCCCAACTGAACCTGTAGTAACAACGAGTTTATCATGAATTTTTAACTTAAATTTTACTCTTTTGGGTTTCGCTTAAATAACTATGAAAACGGTTTTTTATTTTATTGGTGCAAAATTAATAATTGTTTTGTGAACAAGACTACAAGCCAGCAGAATATCATTCGGGCTTAAGGTTTTTTTCAATATAAACACTGGTGGAAGGATAGGCAAATTCAGCCCCGTGTTTTTTTACAATATCAATGATCTTATAAAGTATTTCTTCCTTTACATTTAGGTAAGTGGTCCAGTCCATGGTATCAACAAAAAACAACACCATAATATCAAGACTGCTGGGCCCGAAATCATGAAATCTTATATGACCTTCCTGGTTGGTATTGGGATGATTGTCAATGTAATCCTGAATATCAGCAACGATTGCTTTCAGCTGATCAGCAGTGGTGGAATAGGTAACACCCACTGTAAAATTGGAACGACGAAAAGTACGTAACGTGAGGTTGTCTAGCTCCGAATCCACCATTTTTTTGTTGGGAAGTGTTACGAAACTTTTCTCCAGGGTTCTGAGCCGGGTACTGCGGAATCCCACCCTTTCCACAACACCTGTTATACCTGATACCCTCACCATATCACCTACCACAAAAGGTTTATCAAGAAAAATGGTAAATGAACCCATAAGATTTTCAAGCGTTTCCTGGGCTGCCAGGGCAATGGCAAGACCCCCGATACCCAGACCGGCAACCAGTGTTCCTACATTCACATTGAAAATGGAAGCCAGAATGATCAGTACACCAAAGATCACCACGATAATTTTGATGAAATCAATAAAGAAGGGAATGATCTGCCCTGAATACTTGCTTGCCATCCCTTCTGCCCTTTTGATCATGATAAGTAAAAGAAAATCAGCCAGGCGCAGGAATATCCAAATAAATGACGAATAAAGCAAAACCAGGTAGGACTTATGCATGATCATCCAGATACCAAACTGATCTTTGGGAGTCATATCCCATTGTTCGGGAAAGCTCAGATGAGAAAAAGCAATAAATACAACAATGAGCATTATTGTAAGGCTGACAGGTTTTTGCATCAAGTCAACAAACTTCTCGCTTTGTATATCGCGCGAAAAACGTTTCAGTAGCCTGAAAAGCAATTTATTGGCAAACCTGGAAACAAACCGCTTAAACAAAATTCCTGCAAGCAGAATAAGAAAAAACCATGCATAACTCTGAACAGAATTTCCCAGGAACTCCTGATCTAAAAATATTTTTATTTCATCCATATCGGTAATGATAATAAAAAGTGAAAATACATATTATGAAAAATCAAAAATCCTTTAATTAAAATATCAAAATTATGACAATTAAATCTTTGTACTGCATTGATGTGCATAAATATTAATAAAAAATTAATACTCCATATAACGGGGTTTTGACTGGATAAATCCTTTAGAAATGCTTATCTTTGCACTCTGATTTTTTAACCTTAAAATAAATAATCGATATGGGACAAACTAAAGTTGCCATTAATGGCTTTGGAAGAATTGGTAGATTAACCCTTAGAGCTTCTCTTGACAGAAGCGATCTGGAAATAGTTGCAGTAAACGACCTTACCGATAGCAAAACACTTGCTCATCTGCTGAAATATGATTCTGTTCATGGAAAATTTCCGGGTACTGTGGAGGTTGACGGAGAAGATCTGGTAGTAAACGGAAAAAAGATCAAGGTATTTGCTGAGAAAGATCCCGGTAATTTACCCTGGAAAGATCATGGAATTGATGTTGTTGTAGAATCAACCGGTGTATTCCGTACCCGCGATAAGATCAGCCTTCACCTGAAAGCCGGCGCAAAAAAAGTTGTACTCTGCGTTCCGTCAAAGAAAGCTGACGATGTGGATGCAACCGTTGTTCTGGGTGTAAATGATCACGATATCAAGCCTGAACATAAAATTTATTCAAATGCATCGTGCACAACCAATTGTCTTGCTCCGTTTGCAAAGGTATTGCATGACAAATTTGGCATCAAGCGTGGTTTGATGAACACCATCCACTCTTACACCAACGACCAGATCATTCTGGATGCACCACACTCTGACCTGCGCCGTGCACGTGCAGCTGCCCTGAGTATTATTCCTACTACCACCGGTGCTGCAAAAGCTGTGGCCCTGGTAATTCCTGATTTAAAAGGAAAACTCGATGGTTTTGCCATGCGCGTTCCTACCCCGGATGGTTCTGTTGTTGACCTTACTGCTGAACTTGAAAAAGAAGTTACAAAAGAAGATATCAACGCGGCTATGAAAGAAGCAGCAGAAGGTGATATGAAAGGAATTCTTGAATATTGTACTGATCCTGTTGTATCTGCCGATATCATCGGAAACCCCCATTCATCTGTGTTTGATTCTTTGATGACACAGGTTATGGATGGTAAATTCATTAAAGTACTTTCATGGTACGACAATGAATATGGTTATTCAAAACGTGTTGTTGACCTGGTTGCTAAAATAGGACAATAATCCATCTTTTACATAAAAAAAAGCCGGCCAAAATTAGCCGGCTTTTTTTTTATTCTTTTTTCAAATCAGGAAAATATATTTTTCATGCGCTGATAATCCAGATAATAGAGTAGCCTCAGCGAAAAGCTATTAGTCTGTGGTTGCTCAAAGATATTCATCAGATTTTCAGCATATCTGCGGGTAATACTGGCAATATTGCTGTCGATATTGTTTTTCCAGGCAAAAGTTAACTGGCTGCCAGGTGCAAAATGCCAGGTAAGAAACATGTCAATCGTAAAAGCATTATAATTAATATTGTCAACGCCCGGAAAATCTGAAACAGGGTCAAGACGGCCATCATCACGTAATCTGTAATAATCATCAGTATATTCTACCAGTGACCAATAGTGGCGTAAATCAAATTCTAATGAAAGGTGATTGGTAAATATATATGATAACTCCAATGTATTGATAAAAGTATCAGTATCGCGTTTACCGAAAAAAATAATGTCCTCATTTCCGAGCCCCACATATCCAATATCGCCATTTCGTCCCAGGTACTCAAGTTCCAGTGCAATATTCAACTTGTCACTGGCCCTGAATGTGGGTTCTAATTCCAGACCAATTTCTTCCTGTAATTCATCTGACACAATCCTGAAATAGCTTAAATCTCCATCCATATACACCCTTTTTCTGTAATCAGTAGAATATGTCAAAAAGAAATCAAAAGCTTTATCGGTTTCGTAAAACCTTCCGGGTACACGTGGTTCATAATAGTTTCGGTTACCCAATGGCCTGTAGTTTGCCCTAAACATTAAAAAAACCCGCGTATCGAAAAGGGTACGCAAATTATACCCTATATTAAACCCTGCAAAAGTATCGGGAGTGTGCAGGCGGTTGTAATTTATTGCTAACTCGTTTCGCAGGTTCAAAATCCGCCAGAATGGATCAAAAATATTGTAAGAGAAGTTCACCTTATCCATTACAAGATTATTGAAAGATAAAAAGCCGAGTTCATTGGGCTCATAACGATCACTCAGCACCAACCGGTTATACGTGTATTGCCATGTACCCCCGACTTTTCCTGCAGTAACATCATACTTGTAGCCAAATATATCATCATCATCAGAATAATACTGCTGGCTCAGGGCTGCGTTACCGCTAATACGAAACATGTTACTGGCATCCATAAAACGGAATTCGGTTGCTGAAACATTAGCAATATAACCGTCTGCCGAACCTGTAACATTGGTATTGATAAAACTTACAAAAGAATTGTTGCGTAAGCTCTGATCGGCTACAAGCACATTATAATTGGTGAAGGGTTGTGTAGTCACGCTCCTTCTGTTCCCGGTAATTGTATCTCTTATAGTTGCATGGCTGGCGGCTGTCATGGCATTGAAAAAACCAATCCCCAGTCCGCCTGCTGTCCTGCCCGAAATTTTTGTTGCATTGATCAGGCGGGTTTCCAGCGGGTTTTCTTCAACTATTTCATGGTCTCCCAATTCATCGTAAGGTTTTGAGACGCCCTGAGGCAGACTTCCTATGCGGCGCGAATAAAATAAACCTGCCTTCCCGAAAAGCTCTGTTCCTTCAGTAAAGAACTGCCGTTTTTCATCATATTTTACTTCATACGGCGTAAGGTTCAATACCCTGGCATCCGACTGTACCTGCCCGAAATCAGGAATCAGAGTCATATCCATTGTAAAGTTGTTACTGATTCCGTATTTCACATCCATTCCACCGGTAAATGAACTGCCCCAGCGATTTCCTCCACCATTTTTTTCAAGGTAGGATGAAATATACGGAAACAAAGCCAACCGAACAGGAGGGGTTATCTCTTCAATGCCATTCAAATACCCCATATAAGCAAGTTGATCTCCTAGGCGACGGTTTGCAAAATTCCAGCTTGATTTTTCGCGTGAACGTCTGATCTCACGCCAGAAGTTTATCCCCCAGCTATGCGTATCATTTTCAGGGAAACGAAGTGCAGAATAAGGAATTTTCATCTCAACCGTCCAGCCATTTTCATGAATTGTAACCTCACTTGACCAAACCGCATCCCAGTTTTCATCCCCTCCCCTTGAACCATCGGTTCCTGATATATTAACATCGGTTTGGACACCGGAGGCCGATACCTGAAATCTGAAACCATTAATGCCGTCATCAAAAGGATTGATGTCAATCCAGAAGAGGTCAGAATTAATATCATCTCCCGAATCGCGCAAACCCAGTTCAGTTAATATTTTATCCGGTTCCGGATCAATCATGTTTGCACCGATATACAGGGCATCATCGTCGAACATTACTTTTACAGTTGTTTCATAGCTTGCCGGACGGTCATTATGCGGTTCGTATTGAAAGAAACCGGTTGCAACCGGAGCAGCAATCCATTCTGCCTCGTCAAGTTTTCCGTCAACCACCGGAGGGTTCTGCGTTCTAACGGCATGCGTTTCACGCTTCTCATCATTCAAAGCAAAAATATTACCGGAAAGAAATAAAAGAAATGATAATGCAATGGATTGTACGGATAAGATCCTTATCATGTTTTTTGAGTTTGTGCGGCAAAGATAGAAAAAGCAGGATAGTGAAACCAAAACAAAAAAATTAAGGGTTGTTAAAAATCTTTGTTTTCACTGTTTATTGGTTTTTATTATCTGTAGATTTGTAATGGAAATAACAAAACGAAGAAGAAATGAACTACAAGGCAGATACAAATCGTTATGATAGCATGAAGTATAACCGTACAGGCCGCAGTGGACTTTTACTGCCGGCCATTTCACTGGGTTTATGGCATAATTTCGGCGGTGTCGATGTTATTGAAAATGCGCGTAAGATCATTCACCGGGCATTTGATGCAGGTATTACCCACTTTGATCTGGCCAATAATTACGGACCGCCTCCCGGGAGTGCAGAAGAAAATTTCGGGAAAATACTAAAGGATGATCTTAAATCCTATCGTGATGAAATGGTTATTTCTACCAAGGCAGGTTATTATATGTGGCCAGGGCCTTATGGTGATCTTGGTTCCAGAAAATATTTGATCAGCAGCCTTGACCAAAGCCTGAAACGCATGGGCCTGGAATATGTGGATATTTTTTACCATCACCGCCCTGATCCTCATACCCCCATGGAAGAAACCATGATGGCACTTGATCAGGTGGTGCGGCAAGGGAAAGCACTTTACGTAGGGGTATCATCCTATTCACCGGAACAAACCAGTCAGGCAGCCGATATCCTGGGACAACTGGGTACTCCATGCCTGATACACCAGCCACGTTACTCTATGCTGGATCGCTGGGTAGAAGACGGGCTCCTTGATACTCTTGAAACACTGGGTATAGGATGCATTGCATTTTCACCGCTTGCCCAGGGAGTGCTTACCGATCGTTATCTCAAGGGTATACCTGAGGATTCACGTGCAGGCAAATCCACAGGATTTCTCCAACCCGACCAGATAACACGGGAGAAACTGGATATCGTTGAAAAACTCAATGAAATGGCAAAAAACAGGGGACAAAGTCTGGCACAAATGGCCATTGCCTGGCTGCTCAAAGACTCCAGGGTTACATCTGTCTTGATTGGCGCAAGTAGTGTTGAGCAACTGGACGATAATCTGAAAACCCTGAATAATCTTACATTCTCTGTTGAAGAGCTGGAGAAAATTGATGAAATCATAAGGTAGTTTACCTGGTATTATCAAAACTTTTCGAAAACTCCCAACCCGAAAAGGGCAAAATCATATTTTACAGGATCAGAAGGATCAAGCAGCCTGAGGTTTTCAGTAAGCTCAACGGCTGCTTTCCAGTCATCCTGTTTCCTCTTCAGCAGCCCCAGCCGGCGGGCCACCCTGCCTGAATGCACATCAAGCGGGCATATTAGCTGATCAGGCCGGATACTTTCCCAGATTCCAAAATCTACTCCCCTATCATCCTTTCTCACCATCCATCTCAGGTACATATTGATCCTCTTCGTACAGGAACCACTCAAGGGATTACTCACATGCTTGCGGGTGCGGATTTCATGTGGCACTTCAAAAAAAACATTTCTGAAATGGGCTATGCCGTAATCCATTCCGCCGGATTTTATTCCATCGGCAAATACCTTCTCCATGCCACCATGAATCTGGTAAATATTTTTCAGTGCATAAACAAAAACAGTGATGTCGGTATAATTGAATGTCCGGTGCACAAACCCTTCGAAACGCTTCAGGTCACTTTCTTTAAAATTCATAATAAAATCACCAGGAGCATCATCCATTAAAGTCATAAGTTTCAGAGCACTCTGCACTATACTTTTCCGTTGCCCCCAGGCGATGGTAGCCGCAAGAAATCCTGCTATCTCACGGTCTTCCTTTGTGCTGTAACGGTGAGGAACACCTATGGGGTCAGAAACAATAAACCGGGGAGAATTGTATTGCAGATATTTCTGGTTAAGAAATTCTTTTAATGTTGTAAAGCTGCACATTAGAATGATTTACTTCAGAATAAATCGTTAGTTATTTCCCAACAGTGTTATAATCTTTATCGATGACAATATTATCATACAATAAATGATCTCCTACCTCAACATAAATGCGGTAATAATCAGATTGTAATTCGGTCAGGTCAATAAAAAATGTATTCCCTGTGGTTTCGGTCTGGAATACAGATATTTCATTAATATTTTGGATGTTTTGTTCGTTCATCTCATCATCTGAAGGCTCAAACTCGGGATCGAATACAGCAGGTACAATCCATATCTTCTTAGTTTCATCCGGATCCGGGCTTTTCATATATACAGATGCATAATTTATAGCTGGATTAGGGAAAAAGGTTATGAAATAATCAGAGTTCATATGATCGGTATTTGTTCCGAGATTAACATTTGGATTCATATTTCCCATTATACCCATTGGTTCACCAGCCTCATTTCGGGCATAGTAACCATTAATAACCGGAAGTAATTCGTTGGGTTCTTCTGTGTTAGGTTCTTTATCAGTGCAGGCCATAAGAAGGCCTGACAATGCAAACAGTATCAATACTGCAAATCTTTTCATGTTACTATTATATTTTGAATACATTAATTTGTCTTCTGAATTTATCAGGAAATGCACTTTGGGTTAGATTATACGCTATATCTCAATTCCAGGCCCCTGATCTGTTTATACATATCCACAGCATAAACATCAGTCATTCCGGAAACAAAGTCCGTTACCACCCTGGCCAATAAATAGGGATGTTTTTCCTGAGGATGATACTGCCCGGGCATCAGGGACAGAATTTTTTGGGCATAATCTTCCGATGGGTTCATGATGGCATGATAAAACTCCCGAAGCAATGCGCCCAGAATGTTATAACCTGAAATTTCAATCTTAACAACCGAAGGATGCCTGTAAACCTGCTTAACGGATATTTCTTCGCATTTTTTCATGGAAAAAGCCAGTGTGGGTTCGATCAGTTTGAGTAATTTACTTTCAAAACTCCCATTCATAATACTTTCGTAGTTTTGAGCAAACACATCTGCAGCGGCATTAACCAGTTTACCAATAACCATTGCCCTGAGGAAGGCAATTTGTTCGTTGGGGTCAGTAACTTCGGTAAGGGTTTGCCCGATTTTGGCCTCCCGCTCAGTATCCCCGGTGAAAAAGTTCATAAATAATTGCTTAACGGTTTCAAAGCTCAGAATACCAAGTTTCTGAGCATCTTCAAGGTCCATAGCCAGGTAACAGATATCATCAGCAGCTTCCACAAGATAAACCAAAGGGTGCCTTGCAAAAATGCCTTTGCGGTTGTCCGGCTCAGGTATTTCCATTACACTCATGAGTTCTGCGAAAGTTTCCTTTTCGGTTTGAAAATAGCCAAACTTTTTCTTTTCTCCCGATTGTGATGAGTCAAACGGATACTTTATCATTGTTCCCAGCGATGCATACGTAAGCGCATATCCGCCCTTTCTCCTGCCCTGGAACTGATGTGTAAGCAAACGTAAAAGATTTGCATTGCCTTCAAAACTCACAAGGTCATTATACTCAACATCTGAGATCTTATCTTTTATCATCTTTCCATCACCATCAGAAAAAAAGTAAGAAATAGCTTTTTCGCCGCTATGCCCAAATGGTGGATTTCCAAGATCATGGGCAAGGCAGGCTGTGGCCACTACCGTATCTATTTCGCGAACCAGTATTTTTTCATCATCGGAAAGCAGATGCTTAATTTTTTCGTAAACAAGATTTCCCAGTGAGCGGCCTACACTTGCAACTTCCAGACTATGGGTTAGCCTGTTATGCACAAATACACTTCCCGGCAAAGGAAAAACCTGGGTTTTGTTTTGTAACCGGCGAAATGGAGAAGAAAAAATCAGCCGGTCGTAATCGCGCTGAAATTCAGAGCGGATATCATCCATTTCCTTATTGATCTTTAATGGTTGCCCATACCGTAATGTAGACAAAAGTGCTTTCCAGTTCATATATTTTAATAAATAAACTAATCAATCTCACTATCTCTCTGAATCGCTTTTTACCTTAGATTCAGTGTCTGTTATTGTTTTTATTTAAAGAAGAAACGTTCAAAGTTAATAAGAATAGCAAACATTGCTTCAACGGGTATGAATCTAATCAGGGATTTCATTAATTTAGCAATGCGTAAAACTAAATATGTTTGCAATGCAAGAGCATGAGAAATTTATAAAGGAAGCCATAAAAATGGCAAAGGAGAATGTGGGTACCGGCATAGGAGGCCCGTTTGGTGCATTGGTGGTAAAAGATGGTAAAATTATTGGACGAGGCATCAATAAAGTAACATCATCAAATGATCCAACTGCACATGCCGAAGTTGTTGCCATAAGGGATGCCTGTAAAAACCTGAATTCGTATCAGTTAACCGACTGTATTATTTACGCAAGTTGCGAACCCTGCCCCATGTGCCTGGGTGCTATTTACTGGGCAAGACCTAAAATGTTGGTTTTCGCCGCCGAAAAAACCGATGCTGCCAAGGCCGGTTTCGACGATTCGTATATTTATCGTGAAGTGTCTCTTCCACCCGAAAAGAGAAAAATTCCAACCATAAATATTAAACCTGATGATTTTTTTTCACCCTTCCAGACATGGTTGGATTTTGAAACCAAAAAGGTTTATTAATCAACACGTTGAACCTACCTTTAGTTAAGTTTTAAATAATCTCAAAATCCACAAAGTATTTTGTCATTGCAGCGAAAATGGCTAAATTTAATCTATATTTAGCTACCGGATTTCCATTATTATCCGGAAAATTTTTGAATCTGTTTTAATATGCATGACATAGAACCTTTTTATTCCTGGAGAAATGTTTACGTCGCTTCTGAGGATGATAGATCACCGTTTTTTGGACGCGATTACAGTGAATTTGAATTTACCCATGCCATTTATGATCATCTTATACATCCGCAGTGGGATGAGATAGGATCACCTACCCTTTTCATAAAAATCCTTTTTGTCGATTATGAACAGCAATATGCTATCATTGAAATGATCGGAGAATGGAATGATTGCCTTCATAATGATATTATGTATCTGAAGCGGAATATTATTGAACCCATGATTGAACAAGGCATAACAAAATACATACTTGTGGGTGAAAATGTGCTTAACTTTCACTATTCAGACGATTGCTATTACGAGGAATGGTTTGATGAAATTGATGATGGATGGATAGTAGGGATCAATTTCAGGGATTTTGTAATCAAAGAGTTTGAATCTGCCAATATTGATTATTACATTGCTTTCGGCAAACACTTTAATGATGTGAACTGGCAAAAATATGCACCCCATCAGTTATTTTACTTGTTAAACAAGCAAATGACAATGCGATTAAACCCGCACAATTCCTAATCTTTGAGTGGTTTTTTTAATGTAAGCAGGTTATTTTTCTCCCTGATTTTTGCTGCAATGTTTTCTATTTTGCTGTAAAGCGACTTTTCATCCATGTTTAGAATTTTCCTGTCGCGCATCACAAATTTTCCGTCAATAATAACAGATTCTACATCAGCAGCTTTCATGCTATAAACCAGAAGCGAATAAATATTATAAATGGGGTGAGCATGTGGTTGCAACATGTCCATAAGTATCATATCAGCTTTTTTTCCGGCTTCGAGTGACCCTATTTCATTTTCCATACCCAGTACTCTCGCACCACCCATCGTAGCCATTTCTATAACTGTTTGTGCATCAAGCACCGTAGGATCTTTGCTGTTTAACTTGTGAAGAATGGCAGCAGTGTGCATCTCATCAAAAAGATCCAGATCATTATTACTTGCTACGCCATCGGTACCCAGGCCAACTTTTACACCTGCTTTCATTAATTCAGGAATGGGAGCAACTCCGCTGGCCAGTTTCATATTGCATTCGGGATTATGAGCAACGGAAACCCCACGTTCGGCAAGTATTCGAATATCGTCATCAGTAATGTGAACTCCATGGGCAGCAATAACATTTTTGTCTAACACACCTAATTGATCAAGATAACCAACAGGTGTAAGTCCAAAATCCTTTTGGGTCTGATCAAACTCTTTGCGTGTTTCAGCCACATGAATATTAAAGGGAACCTTGTATTTATCTGCCAGGGTTTTTGCACTAAGTAATAGTTTGGCAGAACAACTGTATGGTGAATGAGCTGATACGGAAATGGTAATGCGGGGATGGTTGTTCCATTTCTTAATGAGCTCTTCTGCTGTCTTTAATCCATCTTCAGGAGTAGGGCTGTTGGGAGCAGGAAAATCAATCACACTTTCAGAAAGTACTGCGCGCATTCCCACCTGATCCACAACATTGGCAATATCTTCAATATGATAGTACATATCATTGAAAGTGGTTGTACCACTTCGTATCATTTCAGCCATAGCAAGTTTGGTTCCCAGGGTAACATTTTCGGCATTTACAAATTCCGATTCAACCGGAAAAATGTAATCATATAGCCATTCGTGCAGAGGCATATCATCAGCATATCCCCTGAAGATGGTCATGGGAACGTGGGTATGGGTATTAATCAAACCCGGCATGATAAGCTTTCCTGATCCGTCAATCATCTCACGGGCATCATAATTATCAATAATTTCTGCAGTATCTCCTATGGCCAGTATTCGATCATTTTTTATAACAATGGCGCCATCAACATAAATCTTATATTCAGAGTTCATGGTGATGATCATTGCATCATGTATGATAAGGTCAGGAATATTCCCTTTATCTTTTAGTTTTTGTGAAGCCTTTGCCATATAAAATAAGAATAATAACTCCTTAATTTGGAGATTAAAAAGATTATTTCCGGTAATTAAGCCTTATTAGATTGTGCAAATTTAATCAATAATCCGCTAAAGGGTCCGGGTTTGATATTTTCTTTGGATTCCATGTATTAATCACAAGACCAACTAAAAATATAAATTTCACTATCAAAATTATTAACTTAGCAATACAAACAATAACAATACGTAAAAGCTACCAGATGAAGAAGATTAAAAAAACAGCAGAGTATTTAAAAAAGAAAACCGGATTTAGTCCAAAAGCAGGTATAATCCTTGGCTCAGGTTTAGGTGGACTTGTAAATGCCATTGATGTGAAATATAGCTTTGATTACAGTGATATACCTGATTTCCCTGTATCAACAGTTGAAGGACATGATGGAAAACTCATTTTTGGTTTCCTGGAAGGAAAAAGAATCGTTGCTATGCAAGGCCGTTTTCATTATTATGAAGGTTACTCAATGCAACAGGTAGTCTTTCCTATAAGGGTAATGAAAATGCTGGGTATTACGCACATTTTCCTTTCCAATGCTGCAGGAGGCTTAAATCCATCATTTAAAGTAGGAGATCTTATGATCATCAAAGATCATATCAATATGTTCCCCGATAATCCTCTCAGAGGTAAAAATATTGAAGAACTCGGAACCCGTTTCCCTGAGATGGGAGAAACCTATAGCAGAGATTTGATAGAAAAAGCCAAAAATATTGCCAAAACCAGTAACATTGAATATCAGACAGGAGTTTATGTAGGAAGTTCAGGACCCACATTGGAAACACCTGCCGAATACCGTATGTTTCGTATACTGGGTGCAGATGCCACTGGTATGTCTACCGTTCCTGAAGTAATTGCAGCAAAACACATGGGATTAACATGTTTTGGAATATCTGTTATCACCAATATGGCAGTTTTTGATGAAGGAGAAACAGGCACATCGCATGATGAAGTGCAGAATGCTGCAGGGCTGGCCGAACCTAAAATGACACTCCTTTTTAAAGAACTCATAAAAAACTTATGATATACCCAACATATTGCTGCCCGATCATGTTAATGAAACAGTAAAATAACCGCAGAAATTATAAACCAAATTATGTGCATTATGAAAAAGATCATACTACCGATCGTATTGTTCAGTCTGCTTATACCGTCTCTGTATAGTCAGATTACAATCAATGGGGATGACCTGCCTTCCGCAGGCGATACTCTGCGATACAGCCTGACAATAAACCCACAGCAATATGACTTTTTGCAAACGGGTGAAGATTTCCAATGGGACTTTTCAGGTCTCACACATCAATCCCAGGCAATTGAAGAATATGAACTTGTCAGCGGTATTAATTTTTTAATGGGGATTATCTTTGGAAGCGATGCAATTGCTACAAGCGCTTTTGGAGACTTACCCCTTGATGATTTTGAAATTGAAGTGGACGGAATTTACACTGTTTTCTCAGATGAAACACAGTATTATACCAATGATGGATTTTTCGTTTTACTTGACGGATTTGGGCTTCCTTTAAAATACTCTGAACCTGATATTGTCTATACTTTACCCCTTAATTTTGGTGATCAGGACAGTACTGCGTTTTTTGGTAACACAAACCTTGGCGATACTTTAAGTCTTACCCGGCAGGGATATCGTATAAGTGAAGTTGATGGTTGGGGTAATATCATTACCCCTTATGGTGAGTTTGATGCACTTAGAATAAAAAGTACAATTTATGAAACAGATAGTGTTTACTGGGAATCTTTTGGAGAACCTGTTATGTTAAGCAGAACCATAACAAGGTATTCATGGTTGGCAAAAGATGAAAAAATTCCTGTTCTGGAAGTAAGCTTTACCACATTTGATGGCTCTGATGAATCTCCTGCACTAAGTATAAAATACCGCGATATTTATCGTGAACCTTCGGATGAAGATCCTCCTGTGGCTAACTTTGATGCAAACACAACAAATGCATTCACGGATGAAGAGATTACATTGTTTAATTACAGCACTCCATCACATGAAGTGAATAATTATTCCTGGACTTTTATTCCCGGAAACGTAAATTTCCACAATAATACTGATGCTACATCCGCAGAACCTGTAATTTCCTTTTCCGAACCAGGAACATATACCGTAAAGCTGGTTGCCGAGAATGAAGCGGGAATCGATTCGCTTACAAGAATTGATTTTCTTACAATTACATTACCTACAGG
>JBHEOF010000063.1:0-15483 GCA_046261715.1 Bacteroidales bacterium | reverse complement strand
ATGCGAGGAGCATGAATTACAGCTTATTAATTACCTAAAAGCCACAGAAATTGAAGTAGGATTACTGCTCAATTTCGGAAAAACGCCTCAATTTAAACGAAAAGTCTTCTCAGATAAATACAGAACTAAATAAATCTTCATATGAAATCTGTTTTTAAAAATTATAATCATACAAAATCATAATCATCAGCGTAATCAGCGTTCTATAAACTAAAATTATGGCTCAACAAATAAAAATTTTATCAGTAAATATTTCCGAAGAAAAAGGAACAGTAAAAAAACCCGTTGAGGAGATTACCTTAAATCACAACGGTGTAATGGATGATGCCCACAGTGGCCCGTGGCATCGCCAGGTAAGCCTTTTGGGCAAAGAAAGTTTCGATCGTTTTTCAGTGCAGGCCGGCCGCCAGCTGGCATTCGGCGAATTTGCCGAGAATATTACCACCGAAGGCATTGAACTGGTTAAAACATCCCCACTTGATCGTTTTGTTGGCGAAAATGTAGAACTTGAGATCACCCAGATCGGGAAGGAATGTCACGGCAGCAGTTGTGCGATTTTCAGGGAAGTGGGCAATTGCGTAATGCCCAAGGAAGGTATCTTTGCCAGGGTAATCAGGCAGGGATCCATCAAGCCTGGTGATATGCTGGAATATGTTCCCCGGGTGTTACGGTTCCAGGTTGTTACATTAAGCGACCGGGCCAGCAAAGGGCAATACGAAGATCGCAGCGGACCTCGTGTTGTTGAACTGCTCAACCAGCATTTTGATAAACGTCCGCGCAATATTGAGATAGAAACTACAATCATCCCGGATGATGCCGCCAGCCTTTCAGTAGTGATGGAAAAAGCAACCTACGAAGAAATGGATGTGATCATTACCACCGGAGGAACGGGCATCGGTCCGCGCGACATTACCGTGGAAACGATTAAGCCTATGTTGGATAAGGAAATCCCCGGTATTATGGAAATGATTCGTGTGAAATACGGAGCAAATAAACCTAACGCTTTATTAAGCAGGGGAGTTGCAGGCCTCATGAGTGAAAGTCTTGTTTATACCTTGCCCGGAAGTGTAAAGGCAGTGAATGAATATATGGAAGAGATACTCAAAACCCTGGAGCATCTCATCTATATGCGCCATGGGCTGGATGTGCATTAAAATGAATTTTCACAGAAGTTGTTTCAACTATGTTATAATTGTCGGTTTGTCCTCCTTTATATTGCGCCTTATTGTATCTTTGTGATTTATAGCGAATTATTTTAAGATAGAATTTCGATCTTAAATAGTTTTGTGATCACACCAATATCGGAATACTTATATTTTACAGATTTTTTAAACACCGGGAGTGAAAGTCATGGAAGAAGAACTGAAAAATATAATGCAACTTCTGAGAAGATATGATGAACTTGAAATTCAGCAAGCAATTGACTGGGAAAAATATAACCTTTATTCAATAGTTCATCATTCAACAAGTATTGAAGGTGCATCCCTTACCGAAATTGAAACCCAGCTTTTACTTGATGAAGGAATTACTGCCAAAGGAAAATCGTTGTTGCATCATCAAATGCAAACAGATCATTACAATGCATTACTTTTTGTTAAGAATGCTGCAAAGGAAAAGGTACCTTTTACAACTGATTTTCTCAGGCAGATCGCATCCAGGGTAATGAAAAGCACCGGAAATGTCACCAACACTATAAAGGGAACTTTCGATACCAGTAAGGGTGATTTCCGCCTGCTGAATGTATATGCCGGTGAAACTCGGTTCGTTGATTTTTCCAAAGTGCCAAAGTTGGTTCAGCAATTTTGCAGTGAGTTGAATACAGCCATCTCTCAGGAAATAAAAAAAGAAGAAGCTTTGATCTTATCCTTTGATGCCCATTTTAATCTCATTTCAATTCATCCTTTTGAAGATGGTAATGGCAGGGTATCTCGTCTTGTAATGAATTATATTCAGCATTATTATTATTTACCCCTTTGTAATGTATTTAAAGAAGACAAGACAGAATACATTAAAGCCCTTGTTGATACCAGGAAATCAAATGATATTGAAATATTTCGGAGTTTTATGCTAAGTCAATACAGAAAAATGCTTGAAGGAGAGATTTCAAAAGTTATGAACTCGGAGAAGAAAAGTTCGTCCGGCCAAGGCGGTAAATCAAATGATAAGGGGTTAACCCTGTTTTTCTGAATTCCATAAACGGCTAAACTCAGCTTAGTATAACTTATTAATTCAGGTATAGGATTTTTTAACCGCAAACCAAACATTTCACAAAACCAAATGTTTCTAATATTCAAAAGCATTTGATTATTACTTAATTGTATTATTTTGAAAACAGCTGGTATTATTGGCTCCGGATTTGCCGGATTGGCTGCAGCCTGCAGCCTGGCCAAAGAGGGATTTAAGGTAAATGTATTTGAAAAAAACGAAGGGCTGGGTGGAAGGGCCCGGAAATTTGAAGAACAGGGATTTATGTTCGACATGGGGCCCTCATGGTACTGGATGCCCGAGGTGTTCGAAAATTTCTTCAATGCATTCGGGAAATCGACCAAAGATTATTATGAACTGGTCAGGCTTGATCCATCGTACAATGTGGTCTTTGGTAAGAACGACATCGTTTCTATACCTGCAGATTTTAATGAACTGGAGCAGCTTTTTGAAGAGATTGAACCGGGCAGTAGTAAAAGTCTCCGAAAATTTCTTGCCGAAGCTGAATATAAGTACAAGGTGGGGATGGAAGAATTCGTATGGAAACCTGGTCTTTCTCTCACCGAATTCGCAGATATCAGGGTTCTGAAAAGTGCCTTCAGACTGCAGATGTTTACATCCATTGCTTCCCAGGTTGAAAAACTTTTCAAAAATGAAAAACTTCGCGAGATCCTGAAATTCCCGGTTTTATTTTTGGGTGCCACTCCTGAAAATACTCCTGCACTTTACAGCCTGATGAATCATGCTGACTTAGTTGGCGGTACCTGGTACCCCATGGGTGGAATGCATAAAATTATTGAGGGTTTCGTTGATCTTGCCAAAGAGCTTGGCGTTGAATTTCATGTAAACGAACCTGTGCAAAGTATTGAAGTGAAAGGTAAAAAAGCCACCGGCTTCACAACTACCCAGGGTAGTTATGAGTTCGATTACATTGTGGCGGGTGCCGATTATCATCATGTTGAACAGCATCTGTTACCCAAAGAATACAGAACATATTCGGAGAATTATTGGGACAAACGAACCATGGCTCCCAGCTCATTGCTGTTTTATCTCGGTCTGAACAAGAAAATAGACGGGCTGAAACACCACAATCTCTTCTTCGACCGGGATTTTGATCTTCATGCCAAAGAGATCTATACCGAACCAGCCTGGCCAACCGATCCGTTGTTCTATATTTCCTGCCCTTCCAAAACGGATTCTTCAGTTGCTCCGGAAGGACAAGAAAATATTTTTATGCTGATGCCTCTTGCCCCGGGAATAGAAGATAGCGAAGAACTCCGCGAAAAATATTTTGATGTGATATGCGATCGCATGCAAGATATTCTTGGAGTTGATATTCGTGAGTATATTGTGTATAAAAGATCATTCTGTTTAAATGATTTTATAAGCGATTACAATGCTTTTAAGGGAAATGCCTATGGTCTTGCCAATACTTTAAAGCAAACGGCTATTCTGAAACCCAGGGTCCATCATAATAAAATTTCAAACCTGTATTATACCGGTCAGTTAACATCTCCCGGGCCTGGAATGCCGCCTTCTATCATTTCAGGGCAAATGGTTGCAGGGTTGATTGCAAACAGGTAAAAAAAAACCGGAACCATTTTTACAGTCCCGGTTTTTTTATCACAATAATGTATACTATCTGATCAATCCTCTTTGCCGCAATAAAGGCTCAATACCAGGTTCCTGGCCGCGGAAGTTCACGTACATTTCCATGGCATCACGGGTACCGCCTTTTTCGAGTATTTCCTCGCGGAAGCGCTGTGCTGTTTCCTGGTGGAACAAATCACCGGTTTCCACAAATGCTTCAAAAGCATCTGCATCAAGTACACCTGACCATATATAGCTGTAATAGCCTGCAGAATATCCACCTGAAAAAATATGCTGAAAGTGGGTACTGCCATGCCGGAAGTAGATTTCATCCATCATGTTGTATTTATCCTGTACCATCTCTTCAAATTCTTCCACTGTAAATGGCTCATAGTTAGTAAGTGTATGATATTCCATATCAAGCAATCCGGATGCAAGAAACTCAACTGTAGCAAACCCCTGGTTAAAGTTGGAGCTTTCCATGATTTTCTCAATAAGTTCGTCGGGAATGGTATCTCCGGTTTCATAATGTTTGGCAAACATTTTCATTACATCCGGATGCTTAGCCCAGTTTTCCATAACCTGTGATGGAAGTTCAACAAAATCACGTGGTACAGATGTTCCCGAGAGGGTGTAATAATGAGTATTTGCCAGCAATCCATGCAGGGCATGACCAAACTCATGGAAGAAAGTGGTCATTTCATCAAAGGTAAGCAATGCAGGTTGTCCTGCCACGGGTGCAGTAAAATTGCAAACGAGGGTAATAACAGGATGAATAAATTCTCCGGTTTTATCAATATGCTGTTTGCGGTAACTGCTCATCCAGGCACCGCCACGTTTACTGGCGCGGGGATGCATATCCATAAAAAGAATGCCGATATGTGTACCATCTGCTTCCAAAACTTCCCATGCAGTGGCATCGGGGTGGTAAACGGGTACATCACTGCGCTCAATAAATTGTAAGCCCCAGAGTTTTTCAACCACCATAAAAATGCCATCACGCACATTATTGATTTCAAAATACTGGCTTATTTCCGATTCATTGATGTCATATTTTTCTTTTCTTACCTTTTCAGCGTAGTATCTCCAGTCCCAGAATGCAAGTTCGAAATCATGGCCTTCAGCGTCAATTTGCTCCTGCAGCATACCGGCTTCATCCCGCGCTATGGGTAGGGCAGCATCCCACAATTCATTAAGGAAATCATCTACTGTTTCTACTGTGCGGGCCATACGATTTGCCAGTGCAAATTCGGCGAAGTTGTTAAAGCCGAGCATTTGAGAGCGCTCGATGCGCAGATCAACAATACGGTTGATGATATCCTGGTTATTGTTATCATTATCCATGTTTCCGCGATTGATGTATGCATTGTTTACTTTTTCCCTCAACTCGCGATTGTCAGCATAGGTAAGAAATGGCATTACACTGGGATTCTGTAGAGTAATCAACCACTGTCCTTCTTTTTCTTCGCCGGCGGCGGCTTCTGCAGCTGCATCTTTTACAGATTGTGGAAGTCCTGCAAGATCTTCTTCATTTTCAATAAACAATTTCCAGCTGTTCACATCATCGAGTACATTTTGCCCAAACTCCAGGGTAAGAGTAGCAAGCTCTTTATTGATTTCGCGGAAGCGTTCCTGCTTTTCCTCAGGAAGTGCTGCACCGTTTCTTACAAAGTCCTGGTAAGTTTCCTCAAGCAACATCTCCTGCTCACCTGTTAGTGCAAGGAGGTCTTTTTGTTCGTATACTTCCTGGATTCTCTCAAACAGATCCAAATTCAGGCTGATGTTATCGTTGTGTGCCGACATCATTGGGGCTACATCCTGGGCAATGGCCTGCAATTCATCTGATGTATTGGATGATAAATAGTTGTAAAATACCGAACTTACCTTATTTATCAGGTTACCGCTGTAATCCAGCGCGGCAATAGTATTCTCAAACGTGGGTGGCTCGGGATTGTCAACAATGGCATCAATTTCAGCCTCCTGCAGAGTTATTCCTTCCTCAAAGGCAGGCATAAAATGCTCATTTTCTATCAGATCAAACGGAGGAACACCAAAAGGTGTTACGTACTCCGAAAAGAACGGGTTGTCCTGTTTAGGGCCTTCACATGAGGCCAAAATAATTACCATAAGAAATAATCCTGTTATTTTTTTCATTTGTAGTGCTTTTTTGATTTTATTTTTAAGAGTGATTTTTTTGTGTTTATTCTACATCCTGCAATCAGGATTGATTTGAATTTGAAGTCACAAAATTAGTGTAAAATATTGAATTAGAATTTAAGAATGATTAAAAAACGAGCATCTTAGACATATTAACCTGGTTGGTTCATTTCATAAAAACTAAGAACCTTTGAAAAAACAATCAATGGCTTATAAAAAAAACCGTTCAGGTGGGGGTTAATCTTTCAGAAGTATTTCCAACTCCTGCCCATAATCATACTGAAGATCGTCATGCAGGGATTGAATGGCTTTTTCAATTTTTACAACCTGTCGTTCAAAGATATTGCGGGTAATCTTATGTTCTTTCCAGGGCAAGCCACTTTCTTTTAACTTCCTGCAAAAGTAAAGGAGCAATTCCACTTCTGTTTGTTTTGAAGCGGTAAATTTTATGTATTTATTGGTGCTGCGTAGTACCTTACGGATGGTCTTTTTTGCCAGGTAAAAATTACTTTGGTTCATCTGGCTGAATTGTTCGTCAATCTCTTCCTTTACATGTTTAATGAACAGTGCCTGATCATCGGCTTCGAAGATGAGATAGGTGAGTAGCTCTTTGTTTTCCTTACGATATTTGGCCAAACGCAAACATAAATCAGCAATCTCATCTTTATTAAAGTTGGAAAGGGCTTTTTTGATTTCGCTGATAGTGGCAGGATTCATTTATCTGAAGTTTTATTCCTTTTCCAGTAATGGTTTTAACAGATGCTCCAATCCGTTGATCTTGATTTCATAGATGGTTTGTAACTGATCACCTAGTTTTCCTTTGGGAAATCCCTGTCTCTGAAACCACTCAAGGTAAGAAACCGGTAACCGGTATAATAAAGTCCCTTTGTATTTACCAAAAGGCATTTCTGTGGTCGTTATTTCCAGAAGGATTTGTGGATTGTGCTGCATGGAATTTCAAAATAAAAGAATCAATAACCCCCCAGGTTAAAATTATGATAGCATTTTAATGCATTGCAAAAAAAAACCAAAGCCCTTCCGGAATTTTGAATGGGCTTTGGTCAGATTTGCAAAAAACTATTTCACTGCCTGAAGAGCTTCCTCCACTGCAGCAAATATGGGCTCATTGCTGATCTGCTCTCCAACAGCTTTTTCCATCCAATGCTGAGGAGTGAGTTGTCCGATGGAGTATACACGCATTACTTCTTCAGCAAAATCTTTATCGGCAATGTAATCTTCCAGCTGGAACATGATTAAACGACCATAAGGATAGTTCATCAGGTAAAGTGGCGATTGTATCATGTGTGAATAAATGGCCAGCAAGGGTACATCTTCCTCACCAAATACACCGGCATAATATTCATTCCATACATCTTTGGCAATACGCACCACGGCCTCTTTCAGCTGTGAAGCATCAGCATCGGGGTTATCATACAGCCATTTCCAAACTTCCATGTCGATGAGTGAAACTCCCATCATCTCATAGTTATCCCAGAAGATGTCCAATACCTCCAGATGTTCCATCATAGAATCAGTTTGTTCAATACCCAGCAGTTCCAGATCACGTTTCTGGAACATGAATGCCAGGGCTTCGGTAAAGGCAGTATTGGGAATTCCGTTAATGAAATAGTTATCAACCATGTGTGTGCTGATGGTTTGTTCTACATTGTGGCCGAATTCATGCACCGCAATATTGTAGCCTTTGTAGTCCATTCCATCGGGTCCGATGCGGGTGCGCAGGTGTGAAGGCATTTCGCGCATGGAAGCACGCATGGCATGTCCTGAGCCGCGGGCGGCATCCACATCAACCTTAGAAGCAATAAAATCAGCCATTTGGGCATCGAAGCCCAGCTCACGGAGCTGGCGCGGCAGGTCTTCATTCATGGCATCAGCATCAGGATAATAGTCTTTGGTGATGCGGTCAAGCTCGGCTTCAGAAATGCCTGCACGGCCTATAAAGCCGTTGTACCACAAATCAAATGGACGAAGATCCCTCCCTAAACGTTCACTAATAAGTTGTGCAGTTTCCATGAGCAGGGGAGATGAAGCATATTCCTTAAACAAAGATGATACTTCTTCATACGGAATTTCCATGCTGCTCTCAAAACGACGCTTGATATAAGTGTCAAGGTTTGAATAAAAAGGATCTTC
The DNA here is from genome assembly GCA_046261715.1 of Bacteroidales bacterium. Taxonomy (GTDB): domain Bacteria; phylum Bacteroidota; class Bacteroidia; order Bacteroidales; family UBA7960; genus SKVR01. The sequence continues at coordinate 7,380 of JBHEOF010000063.1, read as the reverse complement.
TTTTTGCATAGCCCGAAAGTTGTTGAGAAGGATTTCATAGCGGCGGGTATCCTCGGGATCAAAATCAACCTTCTCACCTTCTTTAAAAACTTCATTACTTAAGGGGTTCCACTGGTAGTCAGGATTGTTGATCACTTCTTTGGGAATATCCTGGTTGATGATCCTGAGCATGACATTGTAAAGCATCTCTTGCTTCTCCAGCCCATCTTCCTGATCGTAATTGGATTTGATCTCATCGCGTATATTCCAGTGGGCCAGCAGACGCATGTTTTCGGGGAAAAGCTGTTCTCCTTCATCGTTCACAAGTTTTCCGGCAAAAATATTGTATTCAGAAATATATAAGCGACCTTCGCTATAAGTCTGTGCATTTTCCTGGATGACAGAAGGCGGTATCCTTGCACTGTAATAATCGCCCAGGCGGGCAAATCCCCATTGACGATCGTTCCAGTCGTCACCCATTTCATTCTTCTCGTCAAGGCTGTAGTTGGGGAAATTCAGAATAATAATAAAAGCGATCTTATTATCAAAAAAGTCTTCCTGAATGTGTGCTGCAGTACTATAGGCACCAAATTTCTGATCGATTGAGTGTATGGGGCCGCGATCTTCGTGTATCTGGCGGTTAAGTTCCACACCAATACGCCCCATGTAACCGTAAAGGTACTCGAAGTTGTTGGCCAGGCGGTCAAAAATCAGGTTCAGTTCATCTTCATCGGCAATGAAGTTTTCCATACAGAAGGTTTCAAAATCAGCATCGCTGCCATCGGTATCACGCCATAATTCAGCGGCACGGGTTACTCCACGTTCAATACGGAAAGCGTGTTCCGAAACATGTTCTTCCAGCAACTTTTCTATTACGTTTTCTATCGTTGCTTCGTCTACAGGGCTTACTGCTGCAGGGTGTTTCATCGCGGTATCGCACGATACCATAAAAAATACTGCCAATAGCAGGTAAATCATTTTCTTCATGTTGTTATTTATTTTAAGGGTGAAATTTTTCTTTTAACAGCAAACCTACAGAAAATTTCGGAAAACTTCTTAAAATTTGAATATGATAATTACCCGAAATGATTATCCGCAATCTTGCCAATTTCAATTAATGGGCTTAAGCCCCATTCTGACGGCAAATTTATTTTTTCAATGTCAAAAATCTCCTGTTTTTTGCTTGATTTTTCCTATCCTGATGAACCTATTGAGATGTACTTTTATTCTGCTGATAAATTTTATTGCATTATAATTTCACATATTCCATATTCATTAAAAAGTATAATATTATGAAAACATTTGTGTTTTTGGTTTTAGTTTCGGTAATTCTGACGATTCCCCGCTTCCTGGCGGCCCAGGATAAATCATTCGTTCCAGATGGCTTTACTCCGCCTGTGGCATTTGAAACTGAGTTTTTTCACTTCAGATCTCTTTCTCATAGCGATCCCCGAATAGATGAGAATTATAAAATGAATGCGTATCACTATTTACCTGAAAGAGTTCCGCATATGGGTGCATGGCATCGCCTTGATGTACCTATGGGAGATGATCTGATCGGTCATGCTTATTACGACAGAATACCGCAAAATAAAGACTCGTTTGTTTATCCGGTTTTGAAAAAAGGAGAAGAGAACATGATCGGCAGTATTTATATTCGTCCTTCCAAAAACGCCGAATATGATGCACAAATTACGATGTGGTTAAGAATCGATGACTCTGCGGCCAATGAGGCATTTTATAAAACTGTCAGGGAATGGATAGATAAGGAGTGGCCTTTTAAAAATCCCGATTTTTCGAGTCAATCAATCAGGATTGCCAAAAAATAAATTATTTTTCTTTATGTTTATAAAAAAGGCTGTCAATTTTTTTTTGACAGCCTTTTCAATTCATAAATGTGATGAAGTTATATTAAAACTAAGCTAGTTTTACGTTCACAGCATTTAATCCTTTTTTGCCTTCCTGTAGTTCGAAGGTTACTTCGTCATTTTCTCTGATCTCGTCAACCAGGCCTGTAGCGTGTACGAAGTATTCATTTTCTGTGTCATTCTCTTTAATAAAACCATATCCTTTGGTTTCATTGAAAAATTTTACTGTTCCGTTATTCATAATAATGTAATAAAAAATAAAAATTTGTTTAATTCGGTGGCAAAGGTAATATAATTAGCGAAGTAACAGCATTTTTTTTCAATTATTTACTTTTTATTTAAATATTCCATAAACATGAAGGTTGTAAAGATGAATGTTTCATAAGAGTTCATTACTAAATTTAAGGCTAAGTTAGATGTATTATTTCCTGGTTTTTTACTTAGGGCTTGATCAGGTGTTTTAAATGTTTAATTTTACAGATCTGATAATTTTCAATAAGGCAATACTCTTTTAATCCTAACTATAAGCTATGGAAACCAACTACCTTACTGACATTATGTTGCCTCTTGCCCTGGGCATAATCATGCTTGGCATGGGCCTTTCACTGGCGCCAATTGATTTTAAGCGTGTGGTATACTATCCCCGGGCTGCAGCTTTGGGGTTTGTAAACCAGATTATTATTCTTCCGGTGGTGGGATTTTTACTGGTTTTGATATTCGGACTTGAGAATTTGTACCTGGCGGTAGGGATCATGGTGCTGGCAGCCTGCCCCGGCGGACCCACTTCCAATCTTATCAGCCATATTTCAAAAGGTGATACGGCGCTTTCTATCAGCCTAACGGCCATTTCAAGTCTTGTAGCAGTTATTACCATTCCTCTTATCATCAATTTTTCACTGTCTCATTTTCTGCAACAGGGAGAATATATCCCTTTGCCGGTATTGGATACCATTATTCGTCTTACGCTCATTACTCTTATTCCGGTGGCAATAGGGATGTTTATCAGGGCAAAAGCAAGGAGATTTGCGGATAAAATGGACAAACCGGTAAAGATTGTTTCAGGCATTTTACTTTTTCTGATCATATTTGCCGCCATCAATAGCAACCGCGATATTTTTGTGAGTTCCTTCCGCGATGTAGGTCCTGTAGCTCTTGCATTAAATGCTGTTATGCTTTCTATCGGCTATCTTACAGCCAGGTTCTTCAAATTAAATCTGGCACAAAGTGTCACCATTTCTGTAGAATCAGGTATTCAGAACGGTACCCTCGGCATCATGATAGCCAGTACCCTTTTGCACAATGATGTAATGGCCATTTCTCCTGCCATTTACAGCCTTATTATGTTCCTGACAGCAGGTGTTATCATTGCATGGATGAATGTGGGATATGCAAGAGTAAAGACTGCTTTGCAGGAACAGAAGGTTCAGAAATAGTCAGTCTACAAAATTGTTTAAAGTATCTATCGGAACAAAAGGAAATGAATCTTATTTACACATCATTCAGAAAATTATACAAATCTTCCTCAGGCTTTAGTTTGAGTTTTTTCCGGAGTCGCGAGCGGCTTATGTAAAAACTGGAAGGTTGAATATTTAAAATCTCTGCAATTTCTTTGGTGTTCAGGCCAATTTTCAGGTAGGCGCACAAGCGCAAATCGTTGTTTGACAAATCAGGGAATTGTTCTTTTATCTTTCGGAAAAATTCCTGATGAAGCTCATCCATCTGTATTTCAAAAGTTTTATCTTCAATTTTCAAATATGAGTCCAATATTCTCTGCATCTCCCCCCACTTTATATCAAACAATGCCGGATTTTGCTGAGCTTTCTCACATTTCTCTTTTAAAGCAAGCAGCAAGCGGTTTTTTTCTTCGGTCTCCCTGGCTTTATTGGCCAATTCAATGGTTTTGCTTTTGAGTTGTTGTTTCAGCTGGTTATATTCTGCCTGCAAACGTTTCTGTTCAAGTTGTGTTATTGTCTGTTTGTGTTTTTCTGTTTGCTGCCTCAACGAATTTTGCTCTCGGAGCAACATCAGTTTCTTCTGCTTTTTCAGAGATATTTTCTGCCAGCTGTAAATGATATAAATGAGCAAAGCCAATACCAGGAAATACATAACATAGGCATACCATCTGTAATACCAGGGTGCTTCTACCCCAAAGGTTATTGCTGGTTTCTCAATAATTACATCATCTATAAGTGCTTTTACAAACAGGTTGTATTCGCCGTGTTTCAGGTTCAACAGTTCAAAGGTGTTATTCTGCCTCCATTCGCTCCATTCTCCATTTTCGTTTAATTTGAATTGATACAGTACATCATTCTGATTGGGAACTATACATTCAATCTGGAAATTATTGAGACGGTAGGGTACTTTTGCTTCCGGATATAGTAATACCCTGTCATGATTGTTGAATGCTTCTATTCTTCGTAGTGTTAACGATAGATCTGCTGTGACGGTTTCTGCACCAGATGAAAGGAATTTTAGCGCGAAACCATTGTATACAGGAAAAAATTCATAATCGGAATTTAAGGCTATGGGGAGGTAAACTCCGGCAAGCTGGCCTTCCACTTCAGGAAATACTTTAGATTCTTTGGCCCGGATAAATTCATTCTTATTATCGTTGTATGTATACTGATAACGATCGGTGAAAACATGTATTCCCAGTTCATTTTTCAGGATAAAGGCATCGTCGCCTTCGAAAATATCTCTTGGAAAAATCAACCTTTCTACCGGATTCAGATCCTGATCCAGAACAGCCCTTATAATGCCAAAATTTGGAATATTGACCCATAATATATTTTCTTCTTCTATGATCATTTGGTTGCATGAACCCAGGATCAGATCCATTTTTTTCAGGAATGACCATTTTCCGTTTGATTTCTGAAAAATGGAAATACCATTGTAATTACCTGTGAGTAAATAATCCTTGTAAGGAACAATGGTCCATACCCCTTCCTGATTGCCCAGTTTTTCAATGGTATTTTCCCAAACTATAAATAACCCCCTGTCGTGCCCCATGAGAAGGGTGTTATTGATGTTTTCCAGGGTCCATACCTGGCCTTCGGTACCGGAATTAAGCTGAAACCGGAATATCTCGCGGTTATTGTTTAATTCATCCCATCCTGAGCGGTATAATCCCTGGTTGGTTCCCAGGTAAAAGACATTATCTTTTAATATTGCAGTATGTCCGGTACCAAAATCTCCCCGGTAGTCATAGAAGGTGGTGAATTTGTTTTTCAGATCTAAAACAGAAATTCCGTAATCCATACCCAGCCACAATTTTCCTGCCGGGCTATAGTGCATTGACAATATGGTATTGCTGGGTAATCCTTTCTGCCGGTTTACATAATGAATGATTTTGCCCCCACTATATGTAATATATAAACCTTTGAGCACTGTGCCAAAGGCATAATGGTTCTCATCAATCTGTTCAAAGCTGAAAACTTTGGCTGCCTTTAATTCTTCTGACAATTCATTGTTAAGGGGAGTTACTGCTCCATCTGCAAACAGATAAAGACCCAGATCGCGGGTAACTATCACCCAGCCGTCTTCATGTTGAAATATACCGGTTATTCTCGCATTGAACTGCTCCGGAAAATCAGTCACCTTTTTGAGCGAAAAATCTTCAAAAACGAACAATCCCTGAGTCTCATCGGCAAAATACACCAGGTCATTTACCTTAAAACTGCCTGAAAAAGAAGAAGATGCAGCAACTTTTACCAATTGCTCATTTCTGTAAACATATATATTGCGGGATGAAACAAAAAGGATAGCATCCTGCAGTTGATGGATTTGCCAGAATTCTTCATTGATATCAAAAGCATCTTCTCTGAAGGGATATAAAGAAGTGTACTCGAAGTCCTGATATTTGTTTCTGTGCCAAACTCCAAAATCAAGGTCAGAGCCGGTATAGATCAATGAATCGTTTACTACCTTTATTGAGCGGGTAAATCCATTGCTTCCCCTGAAACTTCTCCAGGTTTTTCCGTCGTATTCCAGAAGACCACCATCAGCGGCAAAATAAACAATTCCATTGGGTGCTGAGCCCATATCCCATATTTTGCCTTTATTATGGTAATTAACAGGTAAATAATTTTGAAGCAAAGGAACTCCTTTTTCCGGAAAATTTTGCCCCAGGAGTGCAAATACACCGAAAAAAAATACAAGGAGTGTTGATGAAAATGGTTTCAAGGGATTTTTCTGTTGCCTGTAATTATTTTTTCGCAATTTAATAAAAAAAGCCGTTAGTTTACCAGGTATATTTAGATTTACCTCATATTTTTTTCTGCCTGTTTTATAATAATAATCTATCCGATCAATTAATATACCCCTCTGCAATTTTCTTGTAAATAAATACTTATCCTGTCAACTTCATTGGCTCCTTCCGGAATTTCATCTAATTCCAGGCCAGGGTATAACAGCATATCTTTCCATTGTTGAATGGTAGCGCTAAAAAACTCAGAGGCAGACGGATCAGCTTCATATACAATAATATCATATTTTTCTCCTTTATCACCACCAAAACGGGTGATAACCTGCCATTCACCGTTTCTTTTATACGAAGTATTGGTATGGTCAGATTGAGGATAATAAAATTCGTCACTGGGTTTTACCAGAACCCAAAGATCTTTCTCATGCGATTCAGGATAAACGCCGTATGTTAGAATCCTGCATTTTACAGAGTCATTTTCAACCGGTGATATAATCTCTACACTTTTTATCGGATATTCTATTTGCCTTTTGTTTCCTAATTCCGGATTTTCAATTTGACCTGGCAAGTTTGTTCCCATGTAGGCGTATGCCCCGTAAAAGATTAACAAAATACCAAATATAGCCATTGGGATTTTTAATTTAATATCCATTAAATCCAGGGAGGCTCTTCCGATTTTTATGCTATCAACAATCGCAATAAGAATAAGTACAGCACCAATGAGGATTATAATTATTTCTGATGACATTTCTTTGAAATTTAAATAAATGTAATAAAACAAATTTAAATGCGATACAAAAAAGAGAAAAAAGCCGTCAATGAAATTGACGGCTTTTTAGGATAATCACCAAATTTATTTGACTACGAGTTTATTTATTTGAATATTACCATTTTGAGATTGTATTCTCATAAAATAAACTCCACGGTTCATTCCGTAGGTTTCAACAGATGAAGTGTTCACGAATGATTGAACCAATTTACCGGCAATGTCGAAAACATCAACCTGCTTCACCTGACTGCTAAGCCTAACCAAATCGCCCGATCTAACCGGGTTGGGATACACAGTGAGTTGATCCTGATTTATATCAGAAACTGATGTGGGAGCTTTATAGAAATACAAATTGTCAAGATAAAGGGTTGGTGAACCATCACCACCATCAAACTTGAACTGGATAACATCTGACAGATCAACACCGTCAAATTCTGTTAAAGCAATGTCATAACTTTCCCATTCATTGGATGTAATGGGTAGTGCATAGGCAACTTCAACCGGGCCAGTACTGATCAGAAATATATTTACCGAAGTAGCATCGGCAGTCCACATATCAAGGT
>JBHEOF010000062.1:340-15644 GCA_046261715.1 Bacteroidales bacterium | reverse complement strand
AAGCTGAGTTTAGGAATTTCATTGCTGAGCAATTAAGTAAACAATATCAGGCCGATGCTGACAAGCACTTTAAAAATGAAGCCATTAAAACAATTGTTGAAAAGGCTGATCTTAAACTTCCTGAAGATTTTCTGAAAAGATGGTTAATTGAAACCAACAAGGACAATAAAGAAATAACGCCTGAACAAGTGGAAAATGAGTTTGTTTCATTTGCAGATTCTTTTAAATGGCAATTAATTGAAAACCATTTAATAAAAGAACATAAAATAGAAGTAAGTCATGAAGAAGTGTCTGAACATCTTAAGACTTTTATGCGTCAGCAAATGGCACAATATGGTCAACCTGATCCTGACGAAGAAACACTTAATGATTTTGTGAAAAGAATCGCTTCTAACCAGGATGAGCTTAAAAAAGTGTATGATCAGTTATTTGATGTTAAGGTGATGGAGTTGCTCAAAGACAAACTAAAACTAAAAGAAAAAGAGGTTAACTTTGATGAATTCGTCAATGAAATGACTGAAAAATATAAAAATCAAAATCAACCACAATAAAATATTTGCTTTATGATACCTAAAGACGAATTTAAAAAATATGCTACCCGGCACATGGGCATTAGTAGCAGTACTTTACATAATTATACTTCAGTTTACGGAAATTATATCAGCCCAACGATTATTGAAGAGAGGCAACTTAACGTAGCCACAATGGATGTATTCAGCCGTTTGATGATGGACCGTATTATATTCCTGGGTGTTCCTATCAATGATTATGTGGCAAATATAATTCAGGCTCAATTACTCTTTCTTGAATCTGTTGATTCCCGGAAAGATATCCAGATTTATTTAAATACTCCCGGGGGTTCAGTATACGCGGGGATGGGTATTTATGATACTATGCAGTACATTTCTCCTGATATTGCAACCATTTGCACAGGTATTGCTGCCTCCATGGGTGCAGTATTATTATGTGCCGGAACGGAAGGTAAGCGCACTGCATTAAAACATTCCCGCATTCTTATTCACCAACCTATGGGAGGTGCTGAAGGACAGGCAAGTGATATTGAAATTACCGCCCGTGAAATTCTGAAGCTTAAAAAAGAGCTGTATGAAATTATTGCCTCTCACTCCAAGCAGGATTATGAAAAGATCTATAAGGATTCTGATCGTGATTACTGGATGACAGCGAATGAAGCCCTTGATTATGGGATGATTGACGAAGTGCTTGGCTCAACCAAAAAGGCACAGAAATAAAAACTGTGTTTTGAGTTGGAAAAAATTTATAAACAGGAACTATGTCAAAAGATAACAGAAAATGCTCGTTTTGCGGCCGCGATGGCAAGAGTGTTGATATGCTTATTTCCGGTATCAACGCCCATATTTGTGATCGATGCATAGAACAGGCTCAGATAATTGTTGCTGAAGAGCAAAAACTGAAACAGAAAAACAAGATTCCTTCATTCAAACTTTTAAAACCTGCCGAAATTAAGGCCCATCTTGAACAGTATGTAATTGGACAGGATGAAGCTAAAAAAGTATTATCGGTAGCTGTATATAATCACTATAAAAGGATTGCAGAGATATCAAAGAATGTTAATCCATCCGGAGATCAGGAAGTAGAAATTGAAAAATCAAATATCGTTTTGGTTGGAGAAACGGGAACTGGTAAAACACTGATGGCAAGAACAATAGCTAAAATGCTTCATGTTCCGTTTTGTATTGCAGATGCTACAGTGCTTACAGAAGCAGGGTACGTTGGAGAAGATGTAGAAAGTATACTGTCAAGACTTTTACAGGTAGCTGATTATGACGTTTCAGCCGCAGAAAAAGGTATAGTTTTTATCGATGAAGTAGATAAGATTGCCCGTAAAAGCGATAATCCTTCCATTACCCGTGATGTATCCGGTGAAGGAGTGCAGCAGGCCTTGTTAAAAATTCTGGAAGGGGCAACTGTAAGTGTTCCTCCACAAGGAGGACGTAAGCATCCCGAACAAAAAATGGTACAAATTAATACGCAAAATATTTTATTTATTTGCGGAGGTGCTTTTGACGGAATTGAAAAAAGAATTGCATCGAGATTGCAGGCAAATGCAATAGGTTACAATGTAGGAAAAGATCAGCAGGCAATAGATAAAGATAATATGCTTCAGTATATTGCGCCACAGGATTTGAAAAGTTATGGACTCATTCCTGAGCTTGTGGGCAGATTACCTGTTCTTTCATTCCTGAACCCTCTTGATAAAAGTACACTCAGAAGAATTCTTACTGAACCTAAAAACGCCCTGATAAAACAATATATCAAACTATTTGAAATGGATAATATTGATCTCAGGATTGATGATGATGTGTATGATTTTATTGTTGACAAGGCAATTGAGTTTAAACTTGGAGCAAGGGGGCTGCGCTCCATTTGCGAACTTATAATGATGGATGCAATGTTCAATTCCCCATCAGATGAAAAGAAAAAGGAGATTTATATTTCTCTTGAATATGCTCAGAATCAATTGAAAGTGAATAATCTCGGAAGGCTTAAGGTAGCCTGATGATATTTGTTATTCATATGAGAATTTTGTAATTTAAGCATCTGTAACTGCAGATGCTTTTTTATGTTTTGGCATAACGTTTGGTAAATACTATTATAATTTAACATCTATAATTACGTTACTCAACAATAATGTCTCTTTTAAGCAATATGAAATATTTTACAGCATTCATATTTGTTATTATTGTAATGATACTTACAGAAATCGGGTCATTTGCCCAGACCCATCAGGGAACAACGACCCGTGCTGTAGTTTACGATGGAGATACTATACCGTTTATAGAGCTTCCTACCTTCAGGTTTTTTGCGCCCAGGGTTTTTGAAAACCGGTGGGAAGAATATAAATACAATCGCCTTGTAAAAAATATTAAACGGGTTTACCCATATGCCCGTCTTGCAGGTATAAAATTTGAAGAATACAGTGAAGAACTCATGAGTCTTGAAACAGAAGTTCAAAGGAAAAAAGCTGCAAAAAATATAGAACGTGAAATAAGGGATGAATTTGAAGGCGAACTAAGGCGTTTAACAATAAGTCAGGGCCATATTCTCATAAAATTGATTGACAGAGAAACAAAACATACGTCATATGATGTGTTGAAAGATTTCAGAGGGGCATTTACTGCAGTTTTCTGGCAATCTTTCGGGAAACTTTTCGGATATAACCTTAAAACAGAGTACGACCCTTACGGAGAAGATCAAAAGATTGAGGAAATTGTGCAACTGATAGAGATAGGTGCTATATAGTTGTTTTTTTTTAATTAATTAGAGTTAAAAACAAAAATAGCTTTTCGCCGTAAGTGAAAAGCTGTTTTATTTTCCTCTTCCCTGTATTATTATGAGTATGGTATGAATAAGGATCTTAAAGTCAACCGCAAGAGACATGTTCTCCAGATAAAGTAAGTCGTATTTCAATCTTTCAATCATTTGGGGAACATTTTCAGCATAACCGTACTTTACCTGTCCCCATGAAGTAATACCCGGTTTGATTTTCTGGAGTAATTTGTAGTGTGGGGCTTTTTGAACAATAAGATCAATATAGTACTTTCTTTCAGGTCGTGGTCCAACCAATGACATATTGCCGATCAGCACATTATAAAATTGTGGTATTTCATCCAGCCTGACCTTTCTCATAAACAATCCAAAGGGTGTAATTCTTGGATCATTTTTGCAGCTTAACTGCGGTCCGTTCTTTTCTGCATCCATAAACATTGACCTGAACTTATGCATTTTAAAAGGACGACCATAAATTCCAATTCTTTCGTGCGAATAAAAAACCGGCCCTTTGCTCGAAAGCTTTACGCCTATAGCAGTAAAAAGATATACTGGCGATAGCAATACCAGGGCGAATACAGAAACACTTACATCAATAAATCTTTTTATGTATTGCTGCCAGGTAGGCATCAATCCCTGCTGAATTTGAATAAGGGGTGCGTCAAAAATGGATGTCATCTTCACCGAACCCAGAAAAATATCGTGCATCTCGGGTATAATTTTGATTAGTGAATTGGTTTGATATAATTCGGCTAATATTTTTCCTATGTTTTTATGTTCCCTTGCTTCAAGCGCAATGATTACATCTTCAACCTCATGTTCATCAATGATTGATTTCAGATCTTTAAACCAACCCAGTCGTGGAAGATAATCCTCCATTATATAATTATCATACAGGTTTACATTTACAAAACCAATAAATTTATTACCTGAAGATTTTTTCTGGTTCTCCATTTCCTTAAAAATATTCACAGCTTTTTTCTGACTTCCTACAATAAGTGTATTAAAACCTATTATGCGGTTATGTATTTTATGTGTTGTAATGGAAGATAAAATGAAACGAAATACGGATGTAAAAGAGAGGTGAAAAATAAATAATACACCAAAAGATCGATAGTAATCGGCATTGGTTTTTACTTCATCACCCAGCAATACTACAAAGAAAATGATTAATACCCCAATAAAAGTAATGAAGAGTGTTTGTCCAAATTCATTGAGTCGTGAGCGTCGCATAACCTTTTTATAGCTTCCGCTCAATGCATACAAAAGAAGCCAGAAAACCGGGATTATTATTATACCAAGAAGCAGATTCTGGTCAATAAATATTTCATTGGTAATAGTACTTAACTTGCCATTAATATTATTTTGCCGGTAAACTATAAACAGGAACCAGGCGAAGAATGCCGAGAAAAAATCAGCTATAACATATTTAATAACCTGTAATCTTTGTAGCTTTTGGTTCACGCTAAATTGGTTTTGTTCCTGATCCTTTAAAAGTAAATTACCGTTTGCGACGTTGGCCAATACATATTACGGGGGGGAGTAATATTTTATACAACGGACAAAAATCAAATAAAGTATTTTAACATTGTTCTTTTTTTATAATTTTTTGAACTTTTTTTTTAGAAATAAAATATTTTCAAGACCAGTTATTTAGCTGGAAATATTTGCCTTATTGTAATAAAAATTGGTGAGATTTACTGATCTATTTTTTCCATAATACGGTAAGCCAGATCAAGTGAATTATAGCCATCTTCAATCGTTACCAGTGGCTCGGTATCATTTATGATTGAGTCATAAAAAGTTTCAAGTTCGGTTTTTATAGCATTTATTGGTTGAATATCAGGCTTTTCTACTTTTATTTCTTTTGGTTTTTTGTCATTCCCCAAATCTAATATCATTGCAAAAGGATCAGGATTTTTTCCTGCATCGCTCATTCTGATAATTTCTGATTCCTTATTCAGAAAATCAATAGCAATATAGCTATCTCTTTGAAAAAGCCGTGTTTTTCGCATATTTTTCATTGAGATTCTGCTTGCAGTTAAATTTGCCACACATCCATTGTTAAATTCAATCCTGGCATTTGCAATATCAGGTGTTTCTGATACAACAGATACGCCACTGGCATGAATTCTTTTTACCGGTGATTTTACAATACTGAGGATTATATCAATGTCATGAATCATCAAATCCAGAATAACCGGTACATCAGTTCCCCTGGGATTAAATTGACCCAGCCGGTGTGATTCAATAAACATGGGTTGTTCGATGTATGGAAGGGTTGCCAGAAAAGCGGGATTAAATCTCTCCACATGTCCAACCTGAACTTTTACACCTGCTTCTTTTGACAGATTTATCAGACTACGTGCTTCATCAATAGTGGTAGTAAGTGGTTTTTCTATAAAAACATGCCTGAACTTCTTCAAAGCACCTGATGCGCTGTTGTAATGTGATAAAGTAGGAGTAACGATATCAGCAATGTCACATTCATCAATCAATTCTTCCGCCGAACTGAATCTCCTTATTCCGAAAGTCTTCTCAACCTGTTCTGCATTTTTTTGGTCGTTATCAAAAAAACCAACCAAATCCAGTTTATCTGATTCAAGAATACATTTAATATGAATTTTACCCAAATGCCCTGCGCCAATTACTCCAATCCTGTTCACTTTTTATTTTTTTTCTTAATTAATAACTAAATTTGTTTCTGTTGTAAAAATTATTTGCAATTAATATCATTTGAATTTGATGTTCAGCACTTTGTAAATACATGATGATCTGTATTTTATCCGTAATATTAGTGAGGCAATAGGTTTTATAAATTTGAAAACTTAAATATGTTATGCAAAAGTATAATTTTTAATTAAGGAGTATAATGTTTTCTGGCATTACAGAATATTTAAATGGTTAGAAAAAAGCTAACAAAGTATATGTTGAAAGATTGATAATCTGGCAGATATCTTTTAGAATTATTATCTGTTTTATGAGTATAAGAGAAATATTAAGGAACATTTATGACAGACACTTACCGCCACCAGGGATTGCGCAGGAAACTGGTAGAAACAATTAAATCAAAAGGAATAAGGGACGAGCGGGTATTGGATGCTATCGGAAACATCCCAAGACACCTTTTCCTCGATTCTTCTTTTACTGAAATTGCTTATCAGGACAAACCTTTTCCAATAGGACTAGGGCAAACTATCAGTCAGCCCTATACTGTTGCATATCAAACGGAATTACTCGAAGTTGAGTCAGGTGATAAGATTCTTGAAATAGGCACCGGAAGCGGTTATCAGGCTTGTGTATTATTTGAAATGGGTGCTAAGGTTTTTAGTATTGAACGACATCGGGAATTGCATAAAAAAAGCAAAGCACTATTACACAAACTGGGTTACACACCAAAGTTGTTTTATGGTGATGGCTACAAGGGGCTGCCAACTTTTGCACCTTTTGATAAAATACTTGTAACAGCAGGTGCTCCTGAAATACCCGAAGAACTACTCAAACAATTAAAAGTAGATGGTTTTATGGTAATACCGGTTGGAAAAGGGGGAAGTCAGATTATGTTTCGGTTAAAAAAAGTATCTGAAAGTGAGTTTGAAAAAGAAGAATTCGGACATTTCAGGTTTGTTCCCTTATTGGGAAAAAAAGAGTGATTTAAGTGGGTTATAAAAAAAATAGTGTTTTACTTACTGACTTATTCAAAGAAAAACCTATTTTTGCCTGTGTTCTTGTTTGAAAATTATTCTGAGTTCGACTATAAATAAGCTTCTGATGCAGAAATCCGTTGATGAACTGCTGCAATCTGATTTTATAAATGATATTAAGGGAAATGCAATTTTAGCCTTTAGCGGAGTTATTTCGCAGGATGCAATTGTTGGGCTGGGAGATGTTCTGAGAAGTGAACTACATTTGGCCCATTCACTGAGCATTGTTAATAAAATTTTTGCAATTTTTATTGAGATGGCCCAAAATATCCTGCACTATAGTAATGAGCAGGTAGATTGTAATGGAAAATCATTTGGAAAAGGAACCATCTTGGTGTTTCATACTGCAGAAGGATACGAACTTGTTTCTGTAAATCTGATTTCAGAAAAACAACACAGGTATCTTGAAAAAAAATGTAACCTTATAAATTCACTTAGTAAGGATGATATCAAAGAGTTTTATTTAAAGAGAAGAAGAAAGATTGCCGAAACTGAAAGTAAAGGTGCCGGACTTGGTTTTATTGATATTGTAAGACGATCAGGTAATCCTGTTGTTTTTGATTTTGAATCTGTTAACGAAGGACATTATTATTTCTATCTACGATCTAAAATAATAACCCAATAATTATATATATGAAAAATATAGCTATTGAAGGAACAAAATACACTCCGGAAATTAAATCCGATATTCAAAAGGGTGAAATCAAATTTTATGGTTCCAGTTATCCGGAAAATGCCAATGAATTTTATCAACCTGTATATGATTGGGTTGAAAAATATTTTGAACAGGAGGGTAATAAAGCTTTAACTGTAAACTTTTTTATTTACTATTTCAATACAAGTACTTCAAAATGCTTTATGAATCTACTTGAAATCCTGGAAAATAACCACAAGAAAGGTAAAAAGATTACAGTTAACTGGCATTATAGTGATGATGATGAAGATAGTCTTGATAGCGGGGAGAAACTTTTTATGGAGATTGACGTAGAATATAAATTAATACCGGTCAATAAAATTTAATAACCCAGATCCGCATTGTTATGAAAGGGGAAAAAAAGTCTGATGGTGTTCAGGATATGTTCAAAAAGGAATACCAGAAACTTGAAGAAGTTCAGAAAATTCTGGAAAAGAATTCTGCTTCAAGGGATGAATTAATAGAAGTTTTTGAAAAGCTGATTAATGACTATCAGGCGCTACTTAAAGATACTGTTAAAATTACCCGTATTGGTGATACATCTCAGTATAAACTTTTGAAAGCCAAAGAGAAAATTGAAGTCCTTAATGAAAAACTGGTTGAATCTGAAAAAAATGTCAGGGAATTAAACACAATACTTATGTTTTATATAAAAGCAACAGATAAGTAATTTTCCCTTCAAAATTTTTTATCCGGTTATTTGTTTTCATATTTCACCCAGTATATTCATCTTTTCAAAAGCTATCATTCCCTTCCTGTCTTTTTAGCAATTAATCAGCACTTTTAAAGGAGATTTTTTTTAAGATAATGGTCTATTTGGCTATATTTGCCAGATGTTTGTCTTAGTAATATAATTTGTAACAAAGAAACTGAAATGACTAAACGTACCTATACCGCTGCGTTTCTCTGTTTTACCTTTCTTATTTTTTATTCGTCAATCTATGTTTTTGCCAATGATATTGACGAAAAATCCAATGACCCGTTAATTCAAATTGAAGAACTTATTAAAAAAGGTGATGATTATGAGTACTCTGAACCTGTTAGGGCTATTGAATACTATCAGCAGGCTTTTGATTTGGGCACTAAGATTATTAACGACAGCAGAAATAAAAATATTCATCCCCAGGTTGAATTGTTGCGTGCAAAGAGCAAAAGATACTCCGGAATAGTGCATTCACACCTGGGAGATTATGAAAAAAGCCTTGAACACTATACAACAGCTCGTGATATACTGTTTAAGGTAAGAAATCTTTATACTACTCCCTTCAGAAACGAAGTTGAGATTAAGATAGCCAAATTGTCTAATAATACAGGAGTTGTTTACAGCAGAATGGGTCTTTTTACTATAGCTCGTGAACACTATCAGGATGCTCTTGATATTTACATGAATCTCAATGACTCTGCAAGTATTGCTGTTGTATACAGTAGCATGGGAATTATTGAAGCACGGCAGGCAAATCTATGGGAAGCTCTTAACTATTTTCAGGATGCCCTGTCGATATACACATCCATAAATGATGTTGAAGGCATGGCTCAGTCATACAATAATATTGGTGGCATTTACTTTCAGCTTCAAAACTGGGATGAAGCATTAAGATTGTATAAAAAAGCTTATGAAGCATTCGAAGATCTGGAGATGTCGAATAGAGTCGCTGCAACTCTTGGAAATATTGGGTTAACATACCAGAATTTATTAGACTTTGAGAAAGCACTGGAATATCTTGAACGCAGTCTCCAAATCAGAGAAGATCACAACTACAAAGGCGGGGTAGTTGAAAGTTATAATAATCTGGGAACTCTTTTTATTGAGTTTGAAGATTTTGAAAAGGCTAATTATTATTACCAAAAATCATTAGAACTTGCACAACAAATTGGTGAGCAAAGGATTGTTGCTCTTTCTTTAATAAATATCGGGAAGGTTGAGTCTTTAAAGAAGAATTTTAATCAGGCAATAAGATCAACACTAGAAGGTCTTGAAATTGCAGAAGAACATAATCTGAAGTTTGTTGTAAATCCTGCACTTGATCAACTTGCAGAATTGTATTCTGCAGCCGGGAATTTTGAAAATGCTTACAAATATGCAAGAAGACATTATAATGTAAGCCAGGAAATTCTTGATGAACAAAAGGCCAGACAGATAAATGAACTTGAAATAGGTTTTCAGGCAAGGGAAAAACAACGGAAAATCGAAATTCTTGAGCAGGAAAATCAACTTAATCAGTTAAAAGCCACGCAGTCTGAAACGTTGGTATTTATTCTGGCTCTTCTTTTGATTTTAGCTCTTTTGGTGGGAATCTTTTCTCTTTTATTGCTTAAGCAGAGAAATAAAATTACACTGCTTAAAAAAGAGCAGGAAGCAAGTTCTATAATAAGAAAAACGGATAATGATCTGAAAGCTATCCTTAAAACACATGCCCATGCTATGATTTTGTTCGATAATGAATTTAATGTAATAGCCTTTAATAATCTGGCAAAACATTGGGCAAAAGATTTTCTTCAGCTAAACCTGGAATCAGGTGATTCTTTCTTTACTTCACCCAATGCACTTGTCAATGAACTGATCAACGGAGTGTTTTCTGAAGCATTAAAAGGACACTCAAAACAAATTGAAAAGGAAGTTTTTTCTGTTACACAAAAATTGAATTATTTTAAATTCTTCTGCAATCCTGTGTTTGATGATAGCGATCAAAGCGTGCAATCTGTGAGCCTCATGATTGAAAACATTACTGACAGAAAAACATCAGAAGCTAATATACTTTCTGATTTACGTGAGAAGGAAACACTCATCAAGGAAATTCACCATCGTGTAAAAAATAATATGCAGGTAATTATTTCACTAATAAGACTACAAAATGATGAAATAAAAGGAAAACGGGAGAAGGAGGCTTTTAGTGATCTCGAACAAAGAATATCTGCCATGTCATACGTACATGAAGAGTTATACAAATCACATAATCTTGCCGATATTAACTTTAATGATTATTTGAATAAGATTTCAACAAATCTTATTAGCATTTATAATAAGAGTGTTAAAGTAACAAACCACATTCAGGTACAAAATGATTATGTGAATATTGATATTGCCGTACCCTGTGGATTGATTGTTAATGAGCTTCTTACCAATTCATTAAAGCATGCTTTTGGCCTTAAAGATGGTAATGTAAAGATTAATGGTAAGAAGCAGGTTGACATTTATTTCTCTGAAACAGAAAGTGAATATAAACTCCAGGTAATTGATAACGGTTCGGGAATAAAAAGGAGTTTGGATATTGAAAATATTTCTTCAATGGTCTTTCATCTGGTAAAAATAATTGCAGAGGAACAGCTACACGGCACATGGAATATTGAAAATAATAGTGGTTTACATGTAACAGTAACTTTCCCCAGGAGTTAGCGAATTAATAATTTGCCGGACTCTTATCAATAGCATCGCGTAATCCATTCCCAACCAGCATAAAGGCCATTACCAGTAACATGATACAAATGCCAGGTATAAGGGCTAAATAGGCTTTATCAAGAATAATATACCCATAATTTTCTCTGATCATTGTACCCCAGGATGGCATAGGGGGCTGCACACCAATACCGAGGAAACTTAGCCCGGCCTCAATAAGAATGGCTGATGCAAAATTGGCTGCTGCAATTACAACTACCGGCCCGGTAATATTGGGCAAAATATGTTTGGTAATTATATTAAAGTCAGGCAGCCCCAATGCTCTTGCAGCTTCAACATATTCATTTTCACGGATACTTATTATTTGCCCCCTTACTACACGTGCAACATCAACCCACATTGTGAGCCCAACAGCAATAAACACCTGCCAGAACCCTTTGCCCAAAGCAAAAGTAATTGCAATAACCAGTAAAAGAGTAGGTATTGACCATACTACATTGATAAGCCAAACGATGAAATTATCTGTTGCTCCTCTGAAGAATCCGGCCAGACTACCTAATAAAATTCCCAGAACAAGAGAAATGGATATAGCTATAAAACCCACTGATAGAGAAACTCTGGCACCGATGATGATCTGGCTTAATAAATCACGCCCGTATCTATCAGTACCCAACCAGTATTTTTGAGTGTAAATGTATTCATCATTTAATCTGCTTCTTGCATCTTGTATTGAAATGGTTTCAACCGGATTGCTTTGAAAAAATGCAAAAAGACTGTCATTGCGTGTTTTAAGTGAATCTAAAGGAAATAAAACATCAGCTATGTGGAACTCTCTTTCCATTCCTTCAAAACCATCATAACCGGTATATTGCTGTATTTTAATAATGGAATCTTCAATCACAAAATTTTCAATCGGAATGGTTTCAAACATGGATTGTGATCCGAACAGCATTGTATGGAAAATGCCTTTTGCAGGAGCCTGAATATTTTTCCTGATTTTAAGGAATTGTACTTTACTGCCAGGTCGTTTGGCAGAAAGTTCAAGATTCTGATCGTTGGCAAAAGGTGTAGAATCAGGTGTTATTAAGTAACCCAAAACAGCGATAACTGCACTGACTATTATCCATGTCAGAGCAGTAATAGCAGTAAAGTTTTGGCGAAACTTTCGCCAGATTATTCTTCCGGGCGATAAGTTTTTGTCTTTCTTTTTTTTGAAAAAATACACTGATAATATTATCTGAAAACAGTTGCGAATTTAAATATTTTATATGGATCAGAAACCAAAACTGAATTATATGTAAATACTCATCAATTTGATCATTTAACTATTTGTATATTTTTAAAAAAGGGAAGACAACATTTTTTTATTTTAACTGTTATTTCAATTATACTTTTGTTTAGCATTATTTTTGGAACAAAATTTAAAATTTATAAATCAATTTATTATGTTCAAATCGATATTTTTATTTCTTTCAATTTTTGCATTCTCTGCAATTGTTTATGCCAATGGCGAAAATGATGATTCTCAAATTAACTGGATAAGCATTGAAGAAGCCGAGAAACTGACAAAGGAAAACCCAAAGAAAATATTTGTAGATGTTTATACTGATTGGTGTGGTTGGTGTAAACGAATGGATGCCAATACCTTTTCTCATCCTTATATCATCGATTACATCAACGAAAATTTTTATGCAGTAAAATTAAATGCCGAGCAGAATGAACCTATCGTTTTCAGGGGTGTAGAATATGTAAATGAAAATCCGGGAGGGAGGAGATCATCGCATAATTTTGCCCGTGCATTATTGCAGGGTCGTATGAGTTATCCTTCTGTTGCATTCTTTGATGAACAGTTAAACTTGATCACTGCCATACCCGGGTATAGAGATGCTAAGGCTTTTGAACCAATTCTTGTGTTTTTCAATGAAGATATTTTTACGGATCAACCCAACCTCGATGAATTTATCAGCAATTTCGAAGGAAATATAGATTAAAAACTTTTTATCAATTCTTTTACGGCTGCACGCATTGTGTGGCTGTTTTTATTTACTTTCCTGAAATGCCAAGCTGAATGAGTGTTGACCCGGCACCTCCTCTGTCGGGATGATCGTCACGAAATTTTTTAACCTCCGGCAATGTTTTCAGATAATCCCGTAACACCTCGCGAAGGATTCCGTCTCCAATGCCATGAACGATCTTCAGATTGGCTACTCCCAGCAAAATTGCATCATCAACGAATCTACGTGCTTTCATAAGGGCTTCTTCTGCTTTATTCCCACGAACATCCAGATTGGGATTAAATTCACTGGCTTTTTCGTTGATATCAAAATCATACTTTACTCTTGTTTTATTCTCTAATTTGCGAATTTGATTTTTGTTTAATCTTTCGAGTTTTTGCAATGGAGTTTTCAATATCATACTGCCAAAAGCTACCGTTGCATTTTTCTGATCTTTTTTCAAAACTTCTCCTATACTCGTTTGTCCTTTGATTCTTACATAGTCTCCTTCCTTAACAGGTCCTTCTTCAATCTGAATTTTATTTTCTGTAACATCAGTTTTTTCTTTTTTCTTTTTTCTTTTGAATTCGGTTTTGGGTTCAGATTCATCAGTAACTTGTTGTTGAATGAATTCATCCAGTTCATCCCTTAGTTTCCTGGTTTTTTCTTTGTCAGCCTGCGATTCTCTGATCTCTCGTATAGTTTTTTCTAACATGCGATTAGAGTCAGACAGAATCTTTTTTGCATCTCTCCGGGCTTCATTCAGTATCTCATTTTTTCTTTGTTCGAGATCATTATTGAGCTTTTCATATTTCTCAATCATTTCTGAAAGGAAATTATCACCGGTTTTGAGTTGCTTTTCTTTTTCTTCTATTTGAATTTTTTTGAGTTCAAGGTCTTGCAACTGTCTGTCGAAGTCAACATGTTCTTCGCCTGCAATTTTTCCGGCATCCTGTAAAATTCTTTTCGGCAATCCCATAGTACTTGCAATTTCAAACGCAAAGCTGCTACCCGGAGTACCTATTTTTAAACGGTACAAAGGCCGCATTTCCTGGGTATCAAAAAGCATAGACCCGTTTATAAGTCCGGGTGTTTTACCTGCCATGACTTTTAAATTTGCATAATGGGTGGTTATTACACCCAATGTTTTTTTTGTAACCAGTTGTTTTAATATGGCCTCGGCAATTGCTCCTCCAATTCGCGGTTCAGTCCCTGCACCGAATTCATCAATAAGAAAAAGACTTTTACTGTCATTCTTTTCAAGAAATACTTTCATGTTGGCAAGATGCGAACTATATGTACTCAGGTCATTCTCCAAAGATTGTTCATCGCCAATGTCAATAAAAATATTTCTGAATATACCTGCATCAGAATAATCAATCATAGGAACCAGTAACCCACACTGCAACATATATTGTAAAAGTCCGGTTGTTTTCAGGCACACTGATTTACCCCCTGCGTTGGGTCCTGAAATCACAATGATTCTGTTCTCTTCATTCAATTCAATATCAAGGGGTTCAACATGTTTTTTTTGTTTCTTATAGGATAGCCAAAGGAGTGGATGTTTTGCCTTTACCCATTTGATAACAGGTTTGTTCTCTAAATTGGGCTTCTGTGCATCCATATCAATGGCTATAAGAGACTTTGCTCTTATAAAATCAATTTTACCTAAAAAAAGGTAAGCCTCTTTTAGTGCAGGCAGGTAGGGCCGTAAAAAATCGGCAAACTCAATTAATATCCTGATTATCTCCTGCCTTTCATCAAGCTCAAGTTGCCTGATTTCGTTATTTATTTCAAATACTTCTTCTGGTTCAAGGAATGCTGTTTGACCGGTTGCTGACTGATCATGAACAAATCCTTTCATTTTGCGCTTGTATGCAGAGCTTACAGGTATTACCAGTCTACCGTTCCGTAAAGCAAGTTCAGAATCATCGGTAACCCATCCTTCTTTTTTTGCATAAGAGAAAAGTTGATTTATTCTGCGTGTAGCCTGATTCTGTTTCTCTGTTTTTTTTCTTCTTATTTCAGCAAGTTTAGATGAAGCGTTGTTTCTTACCAGGTTTTTTTCATCAATTATCTGGTCAGTTTCTTTGATTATAAGGGGGTCAATAAAAATATTATCCGTTAACCTGACCAGAGCAGGGAATTCAGATTGATCTTCTGTTTTCTTTTTTTGCAGAAACTTTATCATTTCCTCTATGGTTACCAG
>JBHEOF010000062.1:0-263 GCA_046261715.1 Bacteroidales bacterium | reverse complement strand
CATCCGGTTCGGCAAATGTTCCTGCCAGTTTAATACGTTCAAGCACCCGGAAAGGATCATAATAATTGGATGCCGGATAGTTTTTTCCTGTAAGTATGATCTGCCGGAACTCTTCCGTTTGATCAAGTAGCCTTTGGATCATACTGTAATTATCTGAAAAGCGCATTTTTTCAGCAAACCCCCTTCCAAGGCTACTTATACAAGCATCATTTATCATTTTTCTTATTTGATCAAAATCTGTTTTTTCTTCAAAGTTATCGGGG
>JBHEOF010000061.1:15192-15801 GCA_046261715.1 Bacteroidales bacterium | reverse complement strand
GGGCAATTCCTTCAATGCTGAGCTATCAGACACATATTGACAATGGATCAATGTTTAATACTCCCCCATGTTTGCCCATTTATACTATTATGGAAACATTGCGTTGGCTCAAGAAACTTGGTGGTGTTAAGAAAATGCAGGAACTTAATGAAGCAAAAGCACGAATTCTTTATGATGAGATTGATCGTAATGAAATGTTCGCAGGTACGGCAGAAAAAGAATCCCGTTCGCTCATGAACATCTGCTTTGTTATGAATGAAAAATACAATGAGCTTGAACAGGAATTTCTTTCTTTTGCTTCTTCACTTGGTATGGTTGGCCTTAAAGGACATCGTTCTGTTGGCGGATTCCGCGCTTCCACATACAATGCGTTACCCGTTGAAAGTGTAAAAGCTTTGGTTGATGCTATGCAGGAGTTTGAGAAAAAATTCAAACAATAAAAGATATTTTTAATTGGAAGCAGCTAAGAAATCGTTTAAGTTGCTGTTTAAATAGTTGCTGCCGGTAAATAACCTTATACTGCCATAATGCCAACCTGTAGGTATATTAGTTTGGGTTTCACTTTTAAAATTAAAACTTATGAAAAAGATATTGATCGCGACAGAAAAA
>JBHEOF010000061.1:5658-15182 GCA_046261715.1 Bacteroidales bacterium | reverse complement strand
GTAGCGGTGGATGGAATTAAAAATGTGTTTAATGAGGCAGGATATGAAGTTGCAATGCTTGAAAAGTACACTGATCCGGCTGATCTGCTGAAAGCTGTAGCTGATATTGACGGAATGATCATTCGCAGCGATAAAGTCACTGCTGAAGTTGTTAGTGCTGCTCCAAATCTTAAAATAGTGGTAAGGGCAGGAGCAGGATACGATAATGTAGATACTGAAGCCTGCACCGCAAAAGGTGTAATAGCAATGAATACACCTGGGCAGAACTCAAATGCTGTAGCTGAACTTGCTTTTGGTATGATGCTTTATAACGCGCGAAATGCTTTTAATGGCACTTCCGGAACCGAACTTCGTGATAAAAAAATTGGTATACACGCCTATGGTAATGTGGGCAGATATGTAGCAACCATTGCAAAAGGATTCGGGATGCATGTATATGCCCATGATCCGTTTGTAAAAAAAGAAGAAATTGAAAAGGACGGAGTAATAGCTGTTGATTCTGTTGAAAAACTCTATGAAACATGTCAGTATATTTCTTTGCATATTCCGGCAAACGAAAAAACCAAAAAATCCATTGGATATGATTTGATCAAAGCAATGCCCAAAGGTGGTACCTTGGTTAATACTGCACGGAAAGAAGTTATTGATGAAGAAGGATTACTGAAAATCATGTCAGAAAGAGAAGACATTAAATATTTGTCTGACCTGGCGCCTGACTGCAAAGATGAAATGCTTGAAAAATATGCCGCAAGAGTTGTATTCACTGCAAAAAAAATGGGAGCTCAAACATCTGAAGCCAATATAAATGCAGGGTTGGCAGCAGCAAAGCAAATTGTAAACTTCTTTGAGAAAGGAGATAAAACTTTCCAGGTAAATAAGTAACAGGTAAAGATTGATTCATTAAAAAATTTTAATCCAATAATACATGGCAATATTAAAACCTTTCAGGGGAATAAGGCCCCCAAAAAAAATAGTAAAAGATCTGGCATCAAGACCGTATGATGTATTAAATTCTAAGGAGGCACGTAAAGAAGCAGAAGGGAATCCTTACAGTTTCTTAAGGGTTGTAAAACCTGAGATTGAGCTTCCCGAAGATACAAATGTTTATTCGCAGCAAGTGTATGACAAAGCATTTGAAAATTTTAAGAAATTTCAGCAAAATGGTTGGTTGAAATTGGATGATACGCCAAACTATTATGTTTACGCACAAACATGGGGCGAGAAAACCCAGTATGGTATTGTTGGTTGTGCAGGAGTGGAAGATTATATGAACGAAATTATCAAAAAGCATGAACTTACCAGGCCTGACAAAGAGGAAGATCGCATGAAGCATGTGCGCGTTGTGAATGCCAATGCTGAGCCGGTTTTCTTTTCCTATCCTGCGGTTCCTGAAATCGATAAAATTGTTGCAGAAGTTACAGGGAATACACCTCCGGAATACGATTTTGTTGCCGATGACGGGTTTGGACATAAATTTTGGGTTATTGACAATAGAGAAACTGTTGAAAAGCTTGAGAGGTTTTTTGCCGGTGTACCTGCTTTTTATGTTGCCGATGGTCATCATCGTACAGCGGCCGCAGCTCTTGTGGGTAACGAAAAGAAACAACAGAACCCAAACCATTCAGGAAATGAAGAATATAACTTCTTTATGGCGGTTCTTTTTCCCGATAATCAGCTTACAATAATTGATTACAACCGTGTTGTTAAGGACTTGAACGGCTTATCAAAAGAAGAGTTTCTTGCAAAACTGGATAAGGTTTTTGAAATAACAAATAGAGGTACCACAGAATATAAACCTGAAAAGCTGCACAATTTCAGCATGTATCTGGATGGCGAATGGTACGAACTGCAGGCCAAACAAAATACTTTTGATGATAATGATCCTATTGGAGTTCTTGATGTTACCATTTTATCAAAACACGTACTTGATGAAATTCTGGGAATTAAAAACCTGAGAACCGACAAGAGAATTGACTTTGTAGGCGGAATACGTGGTTTAGGGGAATTGAAGAAAAGAGTGGATAGTGGTGAAATGGAAGTGGCATTTGCATTATACCCGGTTTCTATGAAACAACTTATTGATATCGCTGATACCGGAAATATTATGCCACCCAAAACAACATGGTTTGAACCAAAACTTCGAAGCGGACTTGTAATTCACAGTCTGGAAAGTTAAAATAACTTATACCTTTTAGTTGCCTTTAAAACCCTATAGAAGTATTTAAATCAAAATTTAAAAACCGGCGATTTTTTCTTCTAAAAATATTTTGGCACTTTGCAATTAAATTGTAACTTTGCACTCCTGAAAAAATTCAGTTCAGATCGGTTACAAAATACAAATAACATATTATTAAAAGGCCTGTAAAAAACAATTGAGTAATGAAAAAAGATATCCATCCTGACAACTATCGTTTAGTTATTTTTAAGGACATGTCAAATAATTATTCTTTCCTAACGCATAGTACCGCAACTTCAAAAGAAACAGCAGTATGGGAAGAAGACGGAAAGGAATACCCGGTAATTAAGCTTGATATTTCACACACATCACACCCATTCTATACAGGAAAACAACAGCTTGTTGACACAGCAGGACGTATTGATAAGTTCAAATCCAAGTATCAGAATCGTGGTAAAAAGAAATAATTTTTTTTGTTAAGACAAAAAAGCCCTTTATCCAAAGGGCTTTTTTTTTAAAAAAAATTTCTATCTTTAGCCAATTATGTTAAAAAGGATTGATTAATCTAAATAATGACACAATGAATTATATTTTGTTCGGAGATCAAACACGTAATCACCTGTTACCCTTTACTTTTACGCGACCAATTGCCGATATTAGACTGGGTATTCTTACTTTACGTGAAAAGTGGGAAAAATTATTGAATGCCAAAACATCTTCTCTAACGGAAGATTATCTGAGCAGAAAATTTCCGGTTGTAAAGGAAGCAGATAATATTTTAATAAATAGTAGCATATTACCTGATAAAACCATCGTAGATGAAATACATAATCTAACCCCAAATCAAACACTCATTACCGGGGAAACTATTATTGCTCTGCGACTCAAAGCTGAAGATATTGAAAATCTTGACTGGGATCTGATTGATTCTGTAACTCCACTGCAAACCCAATCAAAACCTCTTATTGTGCATTACCTTTCTGATCTCATCGAACTCAATGAAAAAGTATTGTTGAGTGATTTCGACCTTATTACCAAAGGGCGTAAATCTGAACCTGTTCCTGAAAGTGTCAGAGTTTCGGGGAAGGGAAAATTATTTATTGAGAAGGGAGCAGAAATTGAGCATGTAACTTTTAACACCAGCGAGGGACCGATATACATTGGTAAAGATGCTCACATAATGGAAGGAGCTATTCTTCGGGGACCAATTGCCATAGGTGAAGGAACAAAGATCAGGATGGGTGCCAGAATCTACGGCGCAACTACCATAGGACCACAGTGTAAGGTGGGTGGAGAAGTAAGCCATTCTATTATTTTCGGATATTCCAATAAAGCCCATGATGGTTTTCTCGGACATAGTGTTATTGGAGAATGGTGCAATCTGGGTGCAGATACCAACACTTCAAATTTGAAGAATAATTACGAAACCGTAAGATTGTGGGATTACCAGCAAGAAAGTTTTGTTAAGACCGATATGCAATTTTGTGGTACCTTCATGGGTGATCATTCCAAATGCGGCATCAATACCATGTTTAATACGGGTACCGTTATCGGTGTAAGTTCTCAGATATTTGGAGCAGGTTTTATGAGAAATTTTATTCCTTCTTTTTCATGGGGAAGTATGTCAGGTTTCTCGATGTATAATTTCGATAAATCCATTGTAACAGCCAAAAGAGTCTATGCCCGACGTGGCATTGATTTTGACAAGGTTGAAGAAGATATTCTCAGGCATGTGTATGAACAAACCCTTGCTTACCGAAGACTTTAAACTCATATTTTTATATCTGATCAATAAAATAAAAAAGCTGTCTTACACCGACAGCTTTTTTATTTTCATTTTTTTCAACATTAATGGCACAATGATTGTCATTAATAGTGCTCATTATTTATATTCAGACAATAATTCTTTATTAACGAACATAAAGTGCAAGTTTACTGTCTGATATATATAATAAGTTTTGCAACAATTATTTTTTAGCACCGGCAGGGTGACGTTTTTACATAATTCATGACATTTTGACTATACAATAATTATATGGATAATTTTTTAGACAGAGACGGTTTTAATTTTTCAGGTATGATGGATGCTGAAACTGAATATATTCCACTCTTATCTCCTGAGGAAGAAGAGCAAATGACTGCGGAAGAATTACCGGAGGTCTTACCGGTATTACCACTCAAGAATACAGTATTATTTCCCGGAGTAGTTATTCCTATCACAGTAAACCGCGATAAATCAATAAAACTGATCAAGGAGATCTACAAAAAAAATAAGATCGTAGGAGTAGTTTCTCAAAAAGATGATAATGTTGAAGACCCTGGTTTTGATGATCTGAATGAAATTGGTACTGTAGCTTATATAATCAAAACCCTTTCTATGCCCGATGGAAGCACGACAGCAATATTACAGGGTAAAAAAAGGTTTAAGCTTGAGTCATTTGTTGAGTATGAACCCTATCTCAAAGCGCGCGTTTCATCCTTTGATAAACCGGTTGAACGAAAAACCGATAAAAATTTTAAGGCTCTTATTGCTACCATAAAGGATCTGGCTATTCAGATAGTGAATAAATCTCCGCAAATTCCCAGTGAGGCAGCTTTTGCAATAAAGAATATTGAAAGTCCTGTTTTTCTTGTCAATTTTATTTCTTCTAACTTAAATATTGAAGTTCCTAAAAAACAAAAACTTTTAGAGATACTGGATATCAATACCAGGGCTCAAACCGTACTTGGATATCTTACGAAGGAGTTACAGGTTGTTGAACTAAAAAACCAGATCCAATCGAAGGTTAAAGTTGATATTGACAAGCAGCAAAGAGATTATATCCTGAATCAGCAATTGAAAACCATCCAGGAAGAGCTGGGTGGAAATCCCCATGAGCAGCAGATACAGGAAATGAAGAAAAAAGCAGCAAAGAAGAAATGGGGCAAGCAGGTACACGCTGTTTTTGATAAGGAGATCAGTAAGCTGCAAAGGATGAATCCTGCAGCAATGGAATACTCTCTGCAGTTGAATTACTTGGAAACACTCATCGAATTACCCTGGGGTGAGTACACTTCCGACAATTTTGATCTATCCAAGGCCCAGAAAATTCTGGATCGTGATCATTATGGTCTGGAAAAAATAAAAGATCGTATACTTGAATATCTTGCAGTCCTCAAACTGAAGGGTGATATGAAATCTCCCATCCTTTGCTTTGTAGGTCCTCCGGGTGTAGGTAAAACTTCACTGGGTAAAAGTATTGCAGATGCAATTGGACGCAATTATATAAGGATGTCATTGGGTGGGGTACGCGATGAAGCCGAAATACGCGGACACAGGAAAACTTATGTGGGTGCTATGCCCGGTCGGATTGTTCAGAATCTGAAAAAGGTCAAAAGCTCAAATCCGGTATTCGTTCTTGATGAGGTAGATAAGGTAGGGCATCAAAGCATAAGCGGAGATCCTTCTTCAGCACTGCTTGAAGTTCTTGATCCTGAACAGAATAATACTTTTTATGATAATTTTCTGGAGGTAGATTACGATCTCTCCCGTATCATGTTTATAGCAACAGCCAACACACTCGCTACCATTCATCCGGCCTTGCGCGACAGAATGGAGATTATTGATCTTAGCGGCTATATTGTTGAAGAAAAAATTGAGATCGCTAAAAGACATTTGATCCCCAAGCAGCTTGATGCTCACGGGCTTAAGAAATCACAACTCAGTTTCCCGAAATCTGTACTGGAAAGAATTATTCAGGATTATACCCGTGAATCAGGTGTTAGATTGCTTGAAAAGGAGATTGCTAAAGTTATCAGGGCCAGAGCCAGAGATATTGTAATGGAGAAAGATGTATCCAAGAATCTTAAGTCTGAAGAATTAATTAATATTTTAGGAGTTCCCCACTATACAAAGGATTCTCAGATCATAAAAAATATGGCAGGGGTTGTAACCGGCCTGGCATGGACTTATGTTGGAGGTGAAGTATTATTTGTGGAAGTGTCTGTAAGTAAAGGTAAAGGAAATCTCACCCTTACCGGAAATCTTGGTGATGTAATGAAAGAATCAGCCACGCTGGCTATGGAGTATATGAAATCACATGCCGCAGATCTGGATGTGAATCCTGATATATTTGGCAAATGGAATGTACACATACATGTTCCTGAAGGAGCAACACCCAAAGATGGACCATCAGCAGGCATTACCATGTTTACAGCACTGGTTTCTGCATTTACCCAAAGAAAAGTAAAACCCGGTGTTGCTATGACCGGCGAAATTACATTAAGGGGTAAAGTGACTCCGGTAGGAGGTATTAAGGAAAAGATACTGGCTGCAAGAAGAGCAAATATGACTGATGTAATACTTTCAACAGAGAACAAGAAAGATGTTGATGATATAAATCCTGTCTACATTAAAGGGCTTACATTTCATTACGTAAAAGACATGATTGAGGTGGTGGATCTGGCTTTGGAAAAAGAGAAAGTAAATAAACCTATTGATTTTTCTGTGTAGAAAATAATTAATATTTTTCAGAAACCGGGCAAAACTCTTTGCCCGGTTTTTCTTTTTATATCCTTGGTTATCATGATAAAAACTTGATCTTTAGTTTTTTCTTTGTTAAGAATTTATGTACTTTTGCAGTCCCAATTTGTGGGCCTTAATTCATCTATTGTTTAACCCGGTAACTGCGGTTACCACAGTATTTTAATTATTAACTTAAATGTCAGAAGAAAACAAAAACTTAGCAGCCGACAACAATGACGCTGTTGAAAACACCAACAATCAACAGGAAGAAACGCCAAAAGCAAAAGCAGATGAGAAATCTGTAGAAGAAACTCCTGAAACGGAAGCAAAAGCGGAAGAGAAGCCAGTAGAAGAAACTCCTGAAACAGAAGCAAAAGCAGAAGAGAAGCCTGTAGAAGATACTCCTGAAAAGGAAGTAAAAGCAGAAGAAAAAAAGACTGAAGAGGAAACTCCTGTTAAAGAAGAATCTAACGATGCTGCCGCTGATGTGGTTGATGAAAAAGTAGAAGAGGCAGTCAAAACCAATGAACTCCCCGAACCCGGCGATTTTGACTGGGATTCTGTAGGGAAAAGACAAGACACATATTCCAGATCGGAAAGAGAACGTCTTGAAAGTATCTATGATGAAACACTTAAGTCGATTGGCGAAGGCGAAGTAATTGATGGTAACGTTGTTTCAATGAATAACCGTGAGGTTGTTGTAAACATTGGTTTTAAGTCAGATGGTGTTATTCCGGCTGCAGAAGTACGTTATAATCCCGAACTTAAACCCGGCGATAAAATTGAAGTTTACGTGGAAAGCCAGGAAGATACAAGCGGTCAGCTTGTACTTTCTCATAAAAAAGCGCGTACACTCCGGTCATGGGAAAGAATCAATGCATCAATGGAAAATGATGAAATCATCAATGGTTACGTAAAATGCCGTACCAAAGGTGGTTTGATCGTTGACGTGTTTGGTATTGAAGCATTCCTCCCCGGTTCACAGATCGATGTGAAACCCATTCGCGACTATGATATTTACGTGGGTAAAACCATGGAATTCAAAGTTGTAAAAATCAACCATGAGTATAAAAACGTGGTGGTTTCGCATAAAGCTCTTATTGAAGCTGAACTCGAGATTCAAAAAGCAGAAATCATCTCAAAACTTGAAAAAGGACAGATCCTGGAAGGTACTGTTAAGAATATTACTTCGTATGGAGTATTTGTTGATTTAGGTGGTGTTGATGGTTTGGTGCACATAACTGACTTGTCATGGGGTCGTATCAATCATCCTGAAGAGATTGTTGAACTTGACCAAAAGATCAATGTGGTTATTCTTGACTTCGACGATAACAAAAAACGAATTGCCCTTGGTCTTAAACAACTTACATCTCATCCGTGGGATTCTCTTGATCCTGAACTTAAATTGGGTGACAAGGTGAAAGGAAAAGTAGTTGTGATTGCTGATTATGGTGCATTCATTGAAATTGCTCCCGGTGTTGAAGGACTTATTCACGTTTCAGAAATGTCATGGTCGCAGCACCTGCGCACTGCTCAGGACTTCCTGAAGGTAGGCGATGAAGTGGAAGCAGTTATTCTTACCCTCGACCGTGAAGAAAGAAAAATGTCATTGGGTATTAAGCAACTAATACCTGATCCGTGGGAAAACATTCATGAGAAGTATCCTGCTAACAGCAAACATACAGCAACAGTAAGAAACTTTACCAACTTCGGTATTTTTGTAGAGCTTGAAGAAGGAGTAGATGGTTTGATCCATATCAGCGACCTTTCATGGAGCAAGAAGATCAAACACCCGGCTGAATTTACTAAAATTGGTGAAAGTATAGAAGTGGTTGTTCTGGATGTAGATAAAGATAATCGTCGTTTAAGTCTTGGTCATAAGCAACTGGAAGAAAATCCATGGGAAGTATTTGAATCAGTATTTACGCTTGATTCAGTTCATCAGGGAACCATTGTAGGTTCATCAGATAAAGGTGTGATCGTTGCACTGCCATATGGTGTTGAAGGGTTTGCACCCACACGTCATATTGTTAAGGAAGACGGAACCACTGCCAAGATGGATGAGACTCTTGATTTCAAAGTAATTGAATTCAATAAGGACAGCAAAAAAATTGTTGTTTCTCATTCAAAAGTTTATCAGGACGCTCACAATCAGGAAAAGGTGCCCAGGAAAAAACAACCAAAAAGGCCGTTAAGAAAGTGAAGGAATCTGTGGAGAAAACTACTCTGGGTGATTTGGGCGTATTGGAAAATCTGAGAAGTAATCTGGAAAAATCAGAGAAATCACCAGGGAAAGCAACTCCTAAAGCTGAAAAAGCAGAAGCAAAGAAAGCTGAGCCTAAACCTGAAGAAGCTCCAAAAACAGAAAAGTCAGAAGCAAAGAAAGCTGAATCCAAAACTAAGGAAGCTCCAAAAGTAGAAAAGGCAGAAGCAGAAAAAGCTGAGCCTAAAACTGAAGAAGCTCCAAAAGCAGAAAAGAAAGAAGCAGAAAAAGCTGAGCCTAAAACTGAGGAAGCTCCAAAAGCAGAAAAGAAAGAAGCGGAAAAGGCTGAACCAAAAGCTGATGAATCTGCTGAAGCAAAGGAAAAACCTGCAAAAAAGGAGTCTGCAAAAGCTGATAAAAAGGAAGATGCTCCCGAAGCTGATAAGGCAACTGATGATAAAAAAGCTGCCAAAAAGGAGGAGACTTCGAAAGCTAAAGCTAAGAAAGAAGAGAAGGATGATGCAGAAGATGATAAAAAGACCGATGAATCTGATAAAAAAGAATCAAAGGAATAATCAGCTTTCATTAGCAATTCATAATAAAAAAAGGATGAACTTCACGGTTCATCCTTTTTTTTTGGG
>JBHEOF010000061.1:0-5648 GCA_046261715.1 Bacteroidales bacterium | reverse complement strand
GGCAATGTGTATTAAGTTCTTCCATTGCTTTTTCATGATCCATTTCTGCAGCTTTTTGAAGATCGTTGCATGCCTCTTCTGTATTTCCCATAGCAATAAGTATTTGCGCTCTTAAAAACAAATTATCAGCACATGGATCAATTTCTACCGCCAGATTCAGATCATCCAAGGCTTCAGAATATTTTCCTGTTTCAAAGAAAATCAAACCTCTTTTAATGTAAATCAAAGGGTTTTGATTATTTATTTCAATAGCTGTATTAAAATCATTATCTGCCAGGGACTCGCGGCCAGATCTGCAGTAAGAGTCAGCACGATAAATAAAAGCAGTTTCATTTGTTTTGTTTTGACCAATAACCCTCGTAAAATCCCTTACTGCGGCTTCGTATTCTTCCGCATAATAATATGACAGAGCTCTTTTAAACTGGGTTTCTTCATTTCGAAGCATGAAATGATTGATCAATACCGTATAATCCTCAATAGCCTCTTCGTAATTAGCCGCATGAAAATTCGCATTGGCCCGCAGTTGATATATGTGTTGGGTATCAATTCCAAGTTCAATGGCCAGAGAAAAATCATCTGCAGCCTGCTTATATTCTTCGTTATCGTAGAGCACAATACCTCTTTCATAACGCAATTCAGCATGCAATGAATCCAATTCAAGTGCTTTGCAAAAATCTTCCATAGCACGCTCGGTATTGCCTTTTTGCCCGAAAAGTTTACCCCTGTTAAGGTATACATTAGGATTTATATGGCCCAATTCTATTACCCGTGTTAAATCAGCCAATGCAGATTTGATATTACTATTTCTTATATGTATTTCTGATCGTTTCAGATATGCCTGAACATTTTCAGGATCGATTTTAATGGTGTGATTATAGTCTTCTATTGCCTTCTGGTGCTGCCCGGAGGCAGATAATGAATGGGCCCTGAAGAGATAAGCATCGGCAAAATCAGGGTTGTATTTAATGGTATTTGAAAAATCATTTTCTGCTTTTTTAAATTCACCAATGAATAAATATGAACGACCTCTCTCAAAATAGGCTTCATGAAAATCAGGTGTAAGTTCAATGGCTTCATCGAAACTTTGAATGGCTTCCTGATAATTTTGTTGGGCCATCAAATTCAATCCTGTGATGTAATACTCTTTGGATGATTGCCCACTAAGTAATACCGGGTTTAAAAGTAATATAAGAAACAGTGTTGCTATAAAATGTTTCCGGAAATTGATCATTGAAAAAAAAATTGGCAGAATGGGAAAAATCAGGACCTCTATAATGGTGCAAAATTAGGCAGAATTCTACAATAAACAACGGGGTAAAACCTAAATTATTCAGTAATTAATAAAGTTTAGTAAAAAAGTACTTTTTTACTTTTATGGTCGGCCGGGTGGGTAAATCACTAATTTAATTATTCCGGTATTACCCGTAGTAGAATACCGTATAAAATAAACTCCTGCAGTAAAGGATGATACATTAATTACACCTGTATTTTCTAAATTTCTGAGTTTTTTTATTTCTTTTCCGTTTGAATCGTAAAAGCTTATTTCATTTACCGGCGTATCAGATGCAAAATATACATTATCCCTTGCCGGGTTAGGATAAAACCGTACGTAGTATTTCTGATCAATAAAAGACGTTTGTAGTGTTGTATCACCCCAAATCAATTCTACATATTCCGGACTGTCAATAAATGGATTTCGATTGCCCTGAATTTCATAAACAGCATCATTACGGATTCGTTCTCTGTGACTAACAGGGTCATTATCGTGCCATTCCATGAGCATTTCAATAACCCAGGGTTGATAACCCGGGTATTTATTATGATCGAGCATATTATTCCCCTGATCACTGTATGTCCAGTTTTCCAGGCGGTCTTCATAGCGTGTTACCATGTAAAAGTAAGATCTTGCCAGATCACCTTTGTATGCATCAATAGGTTCAAAAGCAGCACCGGTGTATGTATTGCCGGCTGTATTATTACCCAGTTTTCCACCGTTTAATGATGTCCAGTATGGGGCATCAACAACACCAAAAGGGAAATTGGCACGTTGGGCATTTACATACTTATCAACCGGATAAATATGAAACAGGTCTGTATTCATAGGATCAACATCACCACCAAACCAGGACCTTGGCATGGAATGTTCACGGTTGTATACATCTCCTTCTGAGCCGCCTCCCGAACCGGAATCCTGATCATCGGAGAAGGTAAAAAGATAAGGAGGCTCCTGGCAGGGAATATCAGAATAAATATCCCATACTTTGCCTGAAAAAGTAATATCGGTAGATGTGAAATGTACCCACAAGCTGCTATATGTTTGAGTATTATGGTTCTTTATAATTTCATACAATTGGGTTTTTAAACGGCTTCCTGAAGTTGTTGCTGTGCTGTAATATCCCTGGGGAGTTTGGCTCTCAGTTGCTGTAAGCGTTGTGGATAACTCTGCAGTATATCCCGATGCAGCGTGAGTGATAACCGGTGAATAAAGGCCCATTGTTTCCGGAAAAACCCTTACGTATATCTTTTCATTGATATTTCCTTGTGACGGTGAAAGATTAAGTGTTGAAGTAAAATTATCATGGCATTGTAAGGAAACCTTTAAAGGATATTCAGCTTCAATCTGAAGATCTTCACTGATATTCTCAGCTGTTATATCATAAAATTGTACATCAGAAACAGTATGAATATACACCTGTTTGAATCCCGGCAAACTGTCTTTCGACAGGTCAAAGGGTGCTTGAGCCTTGCCGGCTGTTGCAATCAAAAATATAATGAGATATAAAGAAACAGCGCATGGTTTAATTCTTTCGTTCATAGAAGAGAAGCTTTATTACTTTGATAAAATGCAAAGATAGGGCATTTCAAGTGGAAACCGCGTGAATATGACCAATAAAAAAGCTGCTCTCTCAGTAGCCATAATTAAGCTGGACGCTGAGCCGGTTGAAAGGTGTATTTGCCTGATAATACGCAGTCGTTTCGACAAACTCAACGACCAGAAGGTACATTCTGAGAAACCTATTTGCTAATGTATATAACAATCTGGCAGCCGTTTACTTATAGATCTGAATTTTCTTCAATATTAAATCATTATCAGTTCTGATGTTCAGAATATATAACCCGGGTAACAATTCAGGCAGGTTTATGTAGACACTGTTGTTGCTAGTATTGTACACTTTCAGGGACTTTCCATGAATATCCATAATTTTTATTTCATGAATCAACCTTTCTGAAGTAATGTTTATATAATCAGTAGCCGGATTGGGATATATTTTTATATATGCGGGATCATTAAAATCATCTATATTGGTAATACCCCAGACATCATTAATTGTGACATCACCTGTTAGTTCAAGAATTCTGTCGGGGCCGGGCTCAGGATTGCCTACTCCTTCATTTATATAATATTTGTAGGTGTAATTGCCTTCGAGCAGCACAAGGGTTTTTGTGTATATGAGGTTATCAACCTGTTCCATTAGCTGTTCATCAGGCAATGTGCCGGGTATTGCATTTTCAAACATGGAGCCGGTAATATATACATTGTCGGATGTGGGATCAAATCCTGTTGCAGCATTCATGTCGATATTAAAGGTTACTGAAAAGAACTCCGGTTCAGGAATAACATTTATTATTGCTTCAGCCTGAATATTCTCAGGGTTTTCCATTCCTTCAAGCAGTTGAATATCGCCTGTGATATTGTATGTACCGATGGTATTACCATCGTAATCATTTTCATTCCAGGTAACTGCCAACTCTTCTGATCCCAGGTCATCAAAGAATACCGTAACAGTATCAGGCAGGTTTATTTCACCAAAAGGAGTTCCCAAAACCACTTCATAAGGTGGAAGTTCTTCTGTACCAATAACAATTTGCTGAAAATCATCTGAGTATATTCCGTGGACTTCTATCTCATCAATACGTGAAGTACCGGCTGAGGCAACGATACCTTCATTTACTGAAGTATTGGATGTCATAATCCAGCGGAGAAAAAGAAAGGCCTTGTTGTTGCAAGCTGCAGGTAGGTCAATTTCGGAAAGAACACCTGAATCAAAGTCATTGGCAACAGTAATATCACTGTTTTCGATATCTGTCCAGTTTCCCTGGGTTCCTATACGATACTGAACTTTAAAATCGCGCGGGCCGGTGTTGGATGATCTTTGTTTGCCTGACAGGGTGATGCTGCCATAATTCAGGGTTGAAAACTCTATTATCCAGTATTTACTATTTACACCCTCGTTCCATTGTGTGCTTGAAATAGATGGATTATCAGGGGAAGCTCCGGTGGGCCAGGTATAGCCACCTTCAAAGGATGGTTCTCTGCCGATCAGTTTACCGATATTCTCTTCTGTTCCCTGATCAGCTTCCTGTGTTTCTTCCGGAAAGAACCAGCCGGCAATAAGTTCAGAGAGATCTGGTTCTGTTACAGTAACTTCTATCTGAGCTTCCAAATTATCGGGATTAGCAAGTCCTTCAGTGAGTGCCAGTTCTCCGGTCAAATTATAGGTGCCGGTCGCAGCAGGATCATAGTCTCCTTCCTGCCAGATTACTGCAAGACTGATACTCTCGCTGTTTGCAAGTAAAACTTCTACCGTTTCAGGCAGAGGTAATTCTTCAAAAGGAACACCGGGCTCAACTGTTATGGGTTCCGGTTGAATAACTTCGATGATATCTATATCTACATCCGGATCCGTTACCAGGTAGCTTTGCATTGCTGATGTGGTATTTTCTCCTTCAATATCCTCAGCATATACAACATAGTAAACTGTGGTGCTATGTGCTTGTGCGGGAATGTTTGATAAAGTAGTAAAAATATCATCTGCTGTATTTTCCGTGTCAATGGTATTATTCAACTCAGTTTCACCGGTTCCCCAATATAATTCAACCACATTAATTTCAGCATCACCTTGGGTAACGGTAGCTGAAACAGACACTGTTGTTTCAGGTGTAATATCTGATTCGGGTGTTTGAATTATGTCAGTAATAGAAGGTGGAATAGCACCCACAATATCAACCCATACACTTACATTATCAAAAAATGCCGTTTGATTTGCTCCAAATGATCCCTGCCAGTATGCCCCCATGTATGGTAGATCCTGCTGGGTGAATTCATTATCTGGTACAGTACCTACAGAAACCAGTTCGCCCGACATAGGATCATCAAAACTGTTTCCGTCAACCCGGCCAAAAAGCTCCCACACATGGGTGTCGGGGGTGTAAGTAAGTTTCAGGCTCATATAGCTGTTTGTCGGATCATCAAGTGGAGGGTTGGCAAAAATAAGACCTATTGTATCCGTAACCCCCAGAGATTGTAAACCGTTTGTAAATTTCAGAAATCTGATAGGGTCGGGTGTCCCGGTATTACCCATCACAACTGCATATCCAAAACCTGTGGAGTCGACCTGAGTATCAGTTGCTCCAATAATAAGCGCAACTCCATAGTTATTACTTCCAAAACCTGAAGGATTAGATCGGATCTGCCGCATATTGAAATACCATGAAACCTCAGCCGGATTAGATGCCAGGGTAGTATTGTACGGGCTGTTGAACTCGCCTGCCTGAAGATGAGCAAATACCCACCCGACAGCATTAGATTCAGAACTTGCGTTATTGGTAAGTTCAAGTATATTGTTGTGAATTCGTGCTCCCCAATC
>JBHEOF010000060.1:16115-16815 GCA_046261715.1 Bacteroidales bacterium | reverse complement strand
CATCTGCACCGGCCACTGTTTTAATTCGGATGGCTGTGAATCTGCAGCGGCAATTGGGGTTGCAGTTGCAGTAGTTGTTTCCGGCTGGTCAAAACTCATCATTCTGGATCCGGGGCATCCGCCACCATTATGAGCGTGCATTTCCATTTTTCTTTCTTTTTTTGGGGTTTCTGTTTCTTTTTCTTCTGAAGTGTAATTTTTTAATTTTCTGAGATCCACATCCAGTTTATTGTCTATGATATATTGGATACCTTGTTCCACAAAGTCGGTCTGATTGTGGTCGATCAGATGATTAAGATGTGCAATGATGGTAGCTTCTCCCTTTGGGGCAATACGATCCATAACTTTTATTTCATTGTAGGGCTCAGCTTCTCGTTCTTCAAGTGTTATCGCACCTACGGGGCAGTCACCGATGCACGCTCCCAGTCCATCGCAATATAAATCGCTGATCATGCGGGCCTTATCATCGATCAACTGGAGAGCACCCTCATGACAGCCATCAACGCACAGACCGCAACCGTTGCATAGTTCTTCGTCAATTTTTATGATGGTTCTTTTCATTTTCTTGTTTTATTGTTCAATAGATGTATTTCGAAATATCTTTCTTATTACTTTCTTGCCTTATAACGAAACTACTTTTCTCCCCTTAAGATAATCTCTGAACTCATGGGTAAATTTTTGTTCAAGCCCTCCGAATATG
>JBHEOF010000060.1:0-16105 GCA_046261715.1 Bacteroidales bacterium | reverse complement strand
GAATATGCATTTGTTAAACGGGCAGTTGTCGCATTGCATTTTACAGGTGTATTCCTCAATTTCTCCTTCTATCAGATTGTAAATATCCAGTAATGATTTTTCACGTGCCTTTTCACTTAAAATAAATCCTCCTTTTGGCCCACGGGTAGAAACCAGGTACCCGTTTTTTACCAACTGTTGTAATATCTTTGAAATATGATTCTTTGAGAAACCTGTGATGTCTGCTATTTCCTGTGTGCCTACAAGCTTGTCACTGCGGGCTATTAATCCCATACTGTGTATGGCAATTGTAGCGGCCTCTGATATGTTAAGTACTTTGC
Organism: Bacteroidales bacterium; assembly: GCA_046261715.1. GTDB lineage: Bacteria > Bacteroidota > Bacteroidia > Bacteroidales > UBA7960 > SKVR01. Next base: position 15,785 of record JBHEOF010000060.1, on the reverse strand, counting down.
TCATTAATTATACAGGTAAATAGGTAAAAGAATACGCAAATATATAAATGATTTTTGAAACAAAAAAAATAATTGTGGTATTATTTTACCACAATGCTTAAAATATTTTTTATGATGCAGTATATCAGTAAAATATAATTTTATTTTTTTTATAGTCTGGTTCTATGTCATATTTTTTGGTACGAGCATAATAAAACAGGTAAGATACGGTACAATATTCCATAAAAACCGCAATAATTTGTATGTACAAATAACTATTTTTGTGCTTTTACAGCATAATACAACATTTTTCCGTATATAAAAAAGGATGGTATATGATACCAAAGTTTCTTTTGTTGCAGCATTGAAGGGTAAAATGTTTATAAAATTATTTGTGTTGTAATGCGTTTACTATAGAGTGATCAAAATCATATATCTGTTTTGAAATTAAAAAGCTTCATATTCATCATAGTATTAATCCCGACTGTAATTTTTTCTTCAGGAGTTTACGCGCAGGGAAAGGAAGAGAAAGAACCCCCTCTGACCCGTATTCTTTTTATTTTCGATGCATCACAGAGTATGTTTGCCCGCTGGCAGAGCGATATGCGAATTAATATTGCCCGAAATCTGCTGACTGAATTGCTCGATAGCCTGGAAGGAATTGACAACACGCAATTTGCTTTAAGAGTATATGGTCATCAGAAACGATTTCCTCCCCAGGATTGTGATGATTCAAGACTTGAGATTCCTTTTGCAGATGGCAATGTGAGCCGGATCAAACACCGGTTAACAACCATAAGCCCCCGGGGTACAACACCCATTGCTATGTCGCTTGAACGTGCACAGAATGATTTTACACCTTGTGATAATTGCCGTAATATCATTGTATTGATCACTGATGGTATTGAAGAGTGTGGGGGAGACCCCTGCGCCGTATCGCGCGAATTGCAAAGTAAGGGAATTGTGTTAAAACCTTTTGTTATTGGTATTGGTCGCGATTTTCGTGCCGATTTTGAATGTGTGGGGCAGTATTTTGATGCCACAAGTGAAAACGAATTTAGGCAGAGCCTTAATATCGTAATATCGCAGGCTCTGGATAATACAACAGCCCAGGTAAACCTGCTCGATATAAACGGTATACCGGTTGAAACCAATATCCCTATTACACTCTATGATAATACCAGTGGAAAGATCATGGAAAACTTCGTGCATACACTCAATTTCAGAGGTGTTCCCGACACACTCTATTATATGGATCCGCTTATGGTATATGATATGGTAGTGCACACCATTCCTCCGGTAAGTGTTGAAAGTATAAATATTAATCCCGGCAGACACAATATCATACATGCAGATACACCCCAGGGTAGTTTGACACTGCTTGCCGGTGGTACTTCACAAATCAGATATGAAGCTATAGTAAGAAAAGCCGGGGAAATGGAAACCCTTGCAACCCATATCTTTGGAAATACAGAGAAATATCTTGTGGGTAAATATGATCTTGAAATACTTTCACTGCCCCGTATCCATGTAAAAGATGTGGAAATCAATCAAAGTCATACCACAAAGGTTGAAATTCCCAAGCCTGGAATTGCAGTGATCAGACTACCGGCTCAGGGGCATGCAAAGATTCTTCATCAGGAAGGTAACGAACTACATGAAATACATGTTATGCGCGAAAACGTGCAAAGCGAAACTCTTTATCTCCAGCCCGGAAACTACCGCGTAGTATACCGTTCCAAAGCTTCCAATCAAACCATTTTTTCTATTGATAAATTTTTCAGTATTCAATCGGGAATGACCACTATGGTTAATCTGAATCAATGATTTTATACATTGAAAAATTTTAATTTGTGTACTTTTAAACTTTTGGGTGCAATTGCAGTCATAATATCTGAAAAAAAAAGGGAGACTTTGCAAATAACCAAAAAACAAATTAATTATATGTAGTCCCGGATGGTATGAAATCCCCAGGTACTTCAACTGCAAAGATCCGTTTTGATGAAGAAATTTCTGATGTTAGCCTGATGGACCATTATTCTGACGAAAAGTTACTGGATTTATTTCATAATTCGGATAATCCCGATTATGCATTCAATTTGTTGGTAAGAAAATACCAGGAAAGGGTTTACTGGCATATCAGAAGGCTTGTTACCGACCATGAAGACACCAATGATATTGTTCAGGAAGTATTTTTGAAAGCCTGGAAAGGACTGGAAAACTTTCGTGCCGACTCTGGCTTGTTTACATGGTTGTACCGCATAGCAACCAACGAAGCACTCTCATTTTTAAAAAGCAAAAAGAGAAGATTTTTTCTTCCCTGGCAGGATGTTGAAAACACGATGGCGCAGAAACTTGAAACAGATGTGTACTTCACCGGCAATGAAATACAGAAAAAACTACAAAATGCTATTTTAACTCTGCCCGAAAAACAGCGGGTAGTTTTTAATATGAGATATTATGATGAAATAAGATATGAAGAAATGTCAGAAATACTTGGCACTTCCGAAGGTGCATTGAAAGCATCTTACCATCATGCTGTAAAGAAAGTTGAAGAGTATGTCAAAAACCATTAAACCCTTTTGGAGTTTTATAGTCTAAGATTTGAAAAACCATTTGCAATGAAAAATGATGATATAAATAAGGAATTAAAGGAATTGGCTCCCGGGCTTGAAAAGCTGCAGGGTAATAATCCTTTTACTGTTCCTCAGGATTATTTTGAGAGCCTTCCGCAACAAATCAATGAACGGATACATGCACCCGTAAGCGAAAAACGACCTGTCTTTGAGTTATTTACCTTACCTAAGCTGGCATTGGTTGTATCTTCATTTTTACTTATTGTATTTGCAGGGTATATTGCCTATGTGAATTATCCTTCCGAACCCATGTTATCGGAAGCAGAACAGGAAGTATATGATCAGCATCTGGCATGGTACTCCAATTATCAACCCAATGCATATTATGATATTATTCTGGAATCAGAACAGGAAGTTGTTACCGATGACTTTGAATATACTGAAGAAGAAGTTGTAGAGTATCTTCTTACTTATACCGATTACTATCTGGATTATATTCCTGATGCAGACAACAATAATCAGTAATTTTACAATATCTGAACCTAATAAAACGATATACTATGTTTACCGGAAAAATAAAAAAAAGTATAACAGGATTTTTTATTCTGTTTCTGCTGGCACAAACAGTCCTGGCGCAGGGCGGACCTGGCCAGCGACAAGCGCGCCATGAGCAAATGGAAGCCCGCAGGGTTGCCTTTATCACCCGTGAACTTTCTCTTACCCCTGCCGAAGCCCAGGATTTCTGGCCGGTGTATAATGAGTACAATGAGAAGCGTAAGGCAATGATGTTCAGGCATCAACAGCAGAAGAATCAAATTGATAATATTGATGAGCTATCGGAAGAGGAGCTTCTCAGGATAGCAGATGCAGAGATTCTGAACATGGAGGAGATGACTACTCTGCGTAGAGAATATCATGAAAAATTCAAAAAAATCCTTCCCCTGAAAAAGGTAATTGAGCTTTACGAAACCGAAAGGAATTTTAACCGAAATCTGCTACGTGAGAGCCGTGGTTCGCAGCGTGGAGGTAGCAGGGGCCGCAATTAGTCCTTAGAGAATAAATCCTCAAGAAACTGTCTGAAACGGCTTGGACGATCCTGTTGCCGACGTTCACGCCGACGTTGTTCGCGATCTTCCGGACTGCCGAAAATGCTTTCCCACCAGCTTTCTGACGGGAGTTCATCCACATACATATCGCAATTGATTAATCTGGCCAGGCTGTCGGGCAAAGGTGTAAATTTACCATTATTGAAATGTCTGACAGACTTGTCATTTTGTATGTTCATATGATACTCGCCCCACAATGGTACTGCACTCGCTGATGAGCTCATCGGTGCCCCATAAACAGAAGCAAAGGCAGGGTTTTCAACCCCGGTCCATACTCCTGTTATTAATTCAGGTGTAAATCCTATAAACCAAGTATCGGCATTGTTTTGTGTTGTGCCGGTTTTTCCTGCCAGGTGGCCATTAAGCCTGTATTGTACGCGCAACCGGCCTGCTGTTCCACTGTCAACCACTGCCCTGAGCATTTCGCGGGTTAAAAGTGCAGTTGATTCGCTCCATGCTTCAATATTTCGGCTTTTGGGTTCATGGTTAAAAATTGCATTTCCTTCATTGTCTTCCACCCGCAATACCCGCACAGGTTGAATGGTTTGGCCTTCTTTCAGAAAAGAGGCGTAAGCAGTTGTCATCTCCAGCAAACTAATATTTGCTGTGCCGAGTGCCAGAGATGGTACAGGAGGTAATTGCGAATGAATACCCGCAAGATGGGCATGCTCAATTACCGGTAAAATGCCGGTTTCATTGATATACCAGGCCGATACTGTATTTACGGAGTGTGCCAGGGCTCCTGTCATGCTGTAAAATCCCTCATAAATTCCAGAAATATTTTCAGGTGTCCAGTCGTCATATTCCTCGTAAGTGACTAGCTCATTGGCCACATATTCGCACGGATCAATTCCCATCTCCAGCGCTGTGGCATACACGAAAGGCTTAAAGGTAGAACCTGTTTGCCGTTTGGCAAGCACATGGTCGTACTGGAAAAACCGGAAGTCGTTTCCTCCCACCCATGCCTTTACAAATCCATTGTCAGGATCAATAGAAACCAGTCCGGTATGCTGTACCTGTTGCATTTTGAAGATGGAATCCCAGGGACTAACGGTTACACTTTGTGGGCCGTCCCATGAGAAAATTTCTGTCGGCACAGCCTGTTTAAATGCCTTTTCAGCTTCATTTGCCGTTAAGCCTTGATTTATAAATATGCCGTATCTTTCTGAATCATACATGAGTTCTCTCATCAACTTATCGGAGCGGCTGCGCGGTACATTATTATACCAGGCATCCATAACCTTTTGTTGCACAGGCATTTGTTTCTTTACCGCTTCTTCAGCTGTTTTTTGCAGGCTGTAATCCAGGGTGGTGTAAATCCTCAGTCCGTCAGTATAAAGATTCAGCGAAGTTTGATTTTTGTTGTTATAATCCTTGAGAATACGTTCAACATCTTGTCTGATTTTTTCTCTGAAGTAAGGTGCAGGGCCCTGGTTATGGCTCATTGGATTGAAGTTCAGTTGCAATGGAAGCTTCATGAGCGAATCTGCAACAGGTTTGTTTATGTATTCATATTTTTTTAGCTGTCCTATTACGGTGTTTCGTCTTTCTGTTGCCCTTTCGGGGAATCTGCGGGGATTGTAATTGTTTGTTGCTTTCAGCATTCCAATCAAAACTGCAGCTTCTTCGATGGTGAGTTCATAAGGATCTTTATTGAAAAACCGGAGTGATGCTGCACTGATTCCAAAAACATTATCACCAAAGGGAACCGTGTTAAGGTAAAGCACGAGTATATCATCCTTGCTGTATATTTTTTCAAGGCGATGTGCAATGATAAACTCTCTGAGTTTGCTTACGGGCAGTGAGAAAATTCCGTTGTTTTTCCTGGGATACAGGTTCTTGGCCAACTGCTGGCTAAGGGTACTTCCTCCACCGGCCGAGCTTTCTCTCTGTAAGATGGTTCTGAAAAGCACTCTCCCCAGACTGCGGTAATCGATTCCTTTATGCTGATAGAAGCGAACATCTTCAGTAGCTATTAAACTGTTGATCACATTTTCCGAAACCTGAGCAAGATTCACATGGGTGCGGTCATAAATAAAATATTTACCCAGTAATTCTCCACCCTCGGCATATACTTCTGAAGATACATAGTTTTCAATGGATGCCAGTTCCTTTTTACCGGGCAGCCTGCCCCACAATCCAATCCAAACTGTTAAAAAGAACAACAACAGTATTGCCGTTATAAATAACAACACTGAAATTGAAAATTTAACAATTATCCTTCGAAGTATTTTTTTTGATTCTTTTTTCATTAACGATCTGCTCTGAAACTTCTATATCAGTTGTTTTGTAGTAATGACCAGGTAATTTAAGGTATATTCCAGGCTGCTGGTTTTATTACAGAATAAAAAATAACGAAACACCGATAACACTTATTATGGCACCTGCAAATTCTTTCCAGCTTACCTGCTGTTTAAAGAAAATCATAGTTGGTGGAATAATAAGAATAGGAGTTATGGCCATAATGGTTGATGCGATACCGGTGGTTGTATTCTGTGCAGCAAGCAAAGAAAGAGATACACCGATAAAAGGTCCGAAGGTTGCCCCCAAAAGCATCAACAGCATGGGTTTTCTTTGTGGTAATGCTCTGAAAACCGCTTTCCATCTTCTGAAAAAGCTTACCACCACGGTAAATCCTAATATCCCTGCCATTACCCTGATCTGGGTAGCTGCGAAGGGATCGAAATCACCCATACCGTATTTACTAAGAACATAACCTGTTGCCTGACCTGCTGCACCCAGGAAAGCAAAGAACAATCCCTTAACAGGGTATTGGATCTTTTTTCCATCAGGAGAGTGTTTCTGAAAAATTACAAGGGCGATACCTGAAATAGTAAGTGCCATGCCCAGAATATTAAACCAGGTCATTTGTTCGTTCATGATAAGCCAGCCCAGTGTGGCGGTAATTGGGGGTACAAGGGTCATGATGAGCATTGACAACCGCGAGCCAATCATGGTGAATGCTTCAAACAGAAACAGGTCTCCGATTACAAATCCTACCAATCCTGACAGAATCAGCCAATACCAGGCATGGGCTGTTGCATCTGCCGGGAAAAATAATCCCCTGTTAAAGTATGAGAAAATGCTCAACAGCACCAGGGCCATTACAAGACGTATGAAATTGACCGCTATACTGCCCACCTTCCGGCTTGCTGTTTCAAAAGCCATAGCAGTTATGGTCCAGCAAAATGCTGTTCCCAGGGCTGCTAGTTCTCCTATTCTTGATTCCATCTGTTTTGATTTGCGCGGCAAAGATAGAATTTTTAAATGTTCTTAAAAGGGTTTTTAAATTTTAACCCAATACAATTTTAAGTAGTTTTGTGAGTTGCTTAACTGGATGATAGACTTTTAACCGAAGTTGATGTATTGAGTAATTTGATTTTCTATGTATAGATTTTGTTTGTAAGCTGATGCGTCATTATAACATTCCTGTTTTTATTCCTGAACTTGCCTGCCCTTTTCGTTGTATTTACTGCAATCAGTATAATATTTCGGGGGCTTGCCGGGCACCTGTTCCTTCGGAGGTGGTAAATATCATCGAAAGGCATTTGACAACTATTCCGGCAGATGATTCTGAAACCGAACTGGCTTTCTTTGGAGGAAGCTTTACCGGGTTGTCGGTGGCACAACAAAATATGTATCTTGATGTGGCAAAATCCTGGATCGAAAGCGGAAGAATAACAGGTATTCGTATTTCTACCCGACCGGATTATGTAAACCCGGCTATTCTTAAAAATCTGAAAGATAAACATGTAACATCCATTGAACTTGGTGCACAGTCGCTAAATGATGATGTTCTGAAACGTGTGGGAAGGGGACATACCGTTGAGCAGGTTAAAGAAGCCGCAGGCATGATTCTCGATATGGGTTTTGAAACGGGCTTACAGATGATGACAGGATTACCGGGTGACAGTGATCAAACCGCTATGGAAACCGCACAGAAAATTTGTGACCTGAAAGTGCATACCACACGCATTTATCCTACCCTGGTAATTGAAGATACCGATCTGGCACAACTTTACAGGCAAGGGTTGTATATTCCGCAGTCTCTTGAAGATGCAGCCGATCTGAGTGCCCGTCTTTATTTAATGTTTGAGCGTGCGGGTATCAAAGTTTTAAGAATCGGACTTCATTCTTCAGAATCATTTTACGATGGCGGTAGTCTTCTGGCAGGGCCATTTCATCCGGCTTTTGGCGAAATAGCCATGACCAGGGTATGGTTTTACCGCCTTAAAGATCTTATTCCCGAAACAGGAAAATATGTTAAGGTAGAAGTGCATCCGTCACAGTTAAATGCACTTACCGGTCATCATAAGAAAAACAGGATTTGGCTGGAAGAGAAATTCAGTAAGGTTGATTTTTATTCATCCTCTTCGTTGTTAAAACATGAGTTCCATGTTGATTTTTCTTGATAAAAGAGCCCCGTTACAGGTCAGGAGATCACTTGAAAAATGGGGAACAGTAATTGATTTTGAAACCGATGGCATTGTGTATGATGCCATTTCAGGGCATCCCGATATTTTTATATTTCAGTCACCGGGAGGTGCTGTGGTTTCACCTGATCTGCCGGAAAGATATATTGATGTTCTCCGGGCACATAAAGTAAAAAATGTTACCGGTAGTAAGAATTGCGGATGGAAATATCCTGATACCGCTCCCTATAATGCAGTGTACACTTCATATGGTATTCTGCATAACACACGCGTTACAGCGCCGGAGATAAAAGAAAAACACACAAACCTGATTCATTGCAACCAGGCTTACACCCGTTGTAATACAATACAGGTCGATAATTTAATTATTACTTCTGACAAAGGGATAGAGAAAGTTCTACAGGATAAAAATATTCCGGTGATTTACGTGAATCCGGAAAATATTCTCCTGCCGGGCTTCGGTAACGGTTTTTTTGGGGGTTGTTGCGGAGTAAAGGATAATACTTTGTTTGTGTGCGGTAGTATATCGTTTCTTGAAGAAGAAGAAATTCTAAGAACCCGGCTCACACAACTAAACATTAGTATTATAGAGCTTTATAAAGGGCCTCCTGTTGATGTGGGAGGAATTTTCTTTTTTTAAAAAATACAGGGATTTGCGTAGTTTTACTTTGCATGTTTCTTATAAATTTACATTCTGATATTATATATTTAAACAAATTACATAATAATATTTTGCGCAAAATAAGCGCAGGAGCTTTCATTATATGATCTGTAAAATAAGTCCTTTTTTTACCAAAAATAGTTTTTATCTTCTGTTCATTCGGATTATCACCTGGAGTTTTCTAACAGTGATTGTAACTTTTGGCATGTTTTCCTGTAAAGACAGGGAAATACCGCAGAAAATCGTTATGCATCCTCTTATGCGTGCTGATACTGTTTCTACAATCCCATCAATAATCCATTTAACAGAAGAACCTGATGTGTATTCCTTACCGGCTATGAAAGAAACTGTGCCACTGATTCTGGATGAGCAAACAATAACAGAGAGTAAAACAGAAATGATCATTCCCCGGCAGGTGAAAGCCGGTGAACCCACTATTTCAATCATCGGCAGTCCGGAAACCCTGCTGCCTGATACTTCAAAAGCAATACCGAATACTATTTTGGCAGGTATGCCTTCAAGAGCCGAAGCCGGAGAACCTTTCGTAAAGTTTGAAAATCCTTATAGCTTTAGTTTCTACACACGGTCGCAGGGATTAAATCAGGACGATATAAGTGCATTGTTGCAGGACAATGATGGAAACATCTGGATTGGTACGTATGGTGCCGGGATTATACGCTATGATGGAACCTACTTCAGCCACTATGATACCCAAAGTGGTTTGCCTGACAATCATATTCTCAGGCTTTACCTCGACAATGAAGGAAATATCTGGATAGGTACAAGGGTAGGAGGTGTAATTCGATTTGACGGCAAATATTTTACAGTATTTAATGATCAGAACGGACTAACCAATAACAGCGTAGAAGCTATTTTGCAGGATCGCCGGGGGTATTACTGGTTTGGTACTTATGGCGGCGGTGTGAGCCGGTATGACGGAGAAGAATTTGTGCACTTTACCCCTGATCAGGGTCTGGCAGGTGATATTGTTTACACCATTGAGGAAGATGATGCAGGAAATATCTGGTTCGGAACAAGAAGCAGCGGTATTTCAATGTTCGATGGAGATACATTTACAACCTATACCCGGGAGCATGGACTTGCATCCAACTATATAGTAAATTCATTAAAAGATAGTCGGGGAAGATTATGGTTTGGCACAAATGGTGAAGGAGTAAGTGTTTTTGACGGAGATACTTTTTTTAATTACACACCTGCAGAGGGGTTGCCCGATTCTGATATTATTAGTTTGTATGAAGATTCCCGGAGCAATATCTGGCTTGGCACAAGGCGGGCAGGTATAATAGAGTTTCGCGATGATATGATCCTGAACTACCATGAACCGCATGGACTGATAAATACCTTTATTACATCTTTCCTGGAAGATAACTCCGGCAAAATGTGGTTCGGTACCTATGGGGGAGGTCTGGGGGAGTACAATGGTGATCTTTTCAGGCATTTTACCGAAGAAGACGGGCTTCATGACAGCTTCATCAGAACCATTGGCCAGGATAAGGATGGCAAACTGTGGCTGGGTTCCAATTCCATGGGCCTGTTTCAGTTTGATGGTGAGAAGTTTTATCATTTCAGCTTTGATCAGGAAGTAAATGACCAGCGTATCAGATCCATTTTCAGTGATTCAAATGACAAACTCTGGATGGGCACCTTTGGTGGCAGCCTTATCAGTAAATATGAAGGTTCTTTCGAATTTACGGATATTATTATTGATGACCAGGGTGTTTCAATAACTTCTATTTGCGAAGATCCCTTTGGTAATTTATGGCTGGGAACCCACGGTAACGGTATCTTTATGCTGAATGATGAACAGATTATCAATTATACTTCCCGGCATGGCCTGCCTGACGATTTCATCCGAAAAGTGGTAAGCGATAGCAAAGGCAATATCTGGGCAGCAAGTCGTGAAGGCGGTATCATCAAATTTGATGGAGAAAAATTTTCAGTTCTTGACAAGGAGAACGGTCTGCACGATAGCGATTTTTTCGATCTGTATTGCGATAGCCATGACAATATTTGGGCTGCTTCAAACGGGGGAGGGGTGTACGTTTATAAAGACGGGGTTTATATCAATTTTACCGATCGCCACGGATTAGGAAGCAATTTTGTATATTCCATTATTGAAGATGATCAGGGTAACATGTGGTTTGGCACACGAATGGGTCTGAGTGGTTTATTGATAGATCAGCAAGGGTTGGCATCAGGCTGGAATAGCTTTTACCGGTATTCGGCAGCAAAGTCCGGTATATTCTTTAAAAACTATACACGTAATGACGGCTTCCTGGGAATAGGTTCAAATTCAAGATCTATCTTTCAGGATGACTCGGGAGTTTTGTGGATAGGTGCCAATGATATTCTTACGGCTTTCTTTCCCGATGGATTGAATGAAACCGGCAAACGACCGGAAATACAAATAACCGGTGTAGGATTGTTTAATGAGTTTTTACCCTGGGCAGATATTGTTAATAATAAAGATACTGTACTGTTGCTAAGTAACGGAGTGGAAATAAATAAAATGAAGTTTGATGATGTTACTCCCTGGTACAGTTTGCCCCAAAATCTGAAACTAAAGCACAACAACAATCACATTGTTTTCAGGTTTGTGGGGATCAGTACCCGCTTCAGCGATCAGATCAAGTACCAGTTTATGCTCGAAGGTATTGACGAACACTGGAATGCATTAACAGTGCGTAATGAGGTAAATTATGGAAATTTATCGCCGGGCAGATATACTTTCAGGGTGAGAGCTATAGATAATAACGGAGTTTTAAGTAATGAACAGAAATATGACTTCTTTATTGCCAAACCTGTATGGCAAAGTCCTGTGGCTTATATGCTGTATGTAATCATCATTACTTTGATCATCTTTTCTGTAACTCATCACCGCAAGGTTTTACGCCATCGCAGAGAACAGCAGAAAATTGACGAGATGATGCTGCAACAGGAAGTTGAAATTGCACATAAATCGGTAGAGTTCAAACAGAACTTTCTTGCCAATATGAGTCATGAAATACGAACTCCGCTTACAGGGATCCTTGGGATGGCAGAGCTTCTGGGTAAAACCAAGCTTTCTGATGAACAAAAAGACTTTCTGGATACACTTTCACATTCAGGTGAAAATCTAAGGGAAACCATCAACCTGGTCCTTGATTATTCGAAAATTGAAGCAGGTAAGGTTAAATTAAAAGATGAATGTTTTGAGCTTAGCGGGATACTTAATGATGCTGAGAAACTGTTTCTTTCCATCGCATCCAAAAAAGGAATTGAGTTTTTTGCTGTCAAAGATCCTGAACTGCCGGAGTTTGTAAAGACTGATAAGCAAAGGGTGTTACAGATCCTGAATAATCTTGTTTCAAATGCCGTTAAATTTACAACCCGGGGATCAGTGGGAGTGAAGATATCATCTATGGATAAATCATCTGATATATCCCATGGAGATTCTGTAATGATAAAGGTAGAAGTTTCAGATACCGGCAAGGGCATAAGTGAAATTGAGCAGGAACAGCTGTTTAAGCCGTTTTACCAGACTGAACAGGATTATAACAGGGCATTTGAAGGAACCGGACTGGGGCTTTCCATCTCAAAAGAACTTTCTGTAATGCTGGGGGGTGATATCGGGTTAGAGAGTGAACCCGGAAGGGGCAGTACATTCTGGTTTACTTTTAAGGCTCATATTGCTGATCATGCCGATACCAAAGCGGTTGATCAGGATCGCAAGACACCTTCAGAACATCCTGAAATGAATATTCTTTTGGTGGAAGATAAAGAGGTGAACCAAAAAGTTGTTAAGCTTATGCTTAAGGGCATGGGGCACAGTGTTACCGTGTTTGATAACGGGAAACAAGCTGTAGATAATTATGTACCCGGAAAATATGACCTTGTGCTCATGGACATACAGATGCCCGTTATGGATGGTATTACCGCCACAAATGTTTTACGTACGAAACACGAAAACCTCCCGCCGATTATCGGTTTAAGCGCCAATGCCTTTGAGGGCGACAGGGAAAAGTACATGAATATGGGCATGGACGAATATCTCACAAAGCCTGTAAAAGCAACCGATTTTACGGATATCCTGGATAAACTCGGATTCTGAGAAGAATGGCAGTGAAATATTTTATTATACGTTAAAACGTATATTTAAAATATCGCCGTCTTGTACCTTGTAGTTTTTTCCTTCAATATAAAACTTACCGGCTGATTTGCATGCCTGCTCTGATCCCAGGGTGGCAAAATCTTCATACTTCATTACTTCGGCTCGTATAAAACCACGTTCCAGATCGCTATGGATAACACCGGCGGTTTGCGGAGCTGTCATTCCCTCTCTGAAGGTCCATGCGTGGCTTTCCTTGGGACCAACGGTAAAGAATGTTTTCAGGTTTAACAGATCGTAGGCGGCCCGAATCAACTTGTTTACCCCGGGTTCTTCCAAACCAAGATCTTTCAGAAATTCATTGCGGTCTTCTTCATCCTCCAGTTCGGCAATCTCTGCCTCTGCCTGGGCTGCAATGATCAGTATACCGGTATTTTCATTTTCTGTGGCTTTTTTTACCTGCTCAACATATGCATTTCCATCGCGGGCCGATGCTTCATCTACATTGCAAACATACAGTACAGGCTTTACAGTAAGCAAAAAACAGTCGTCAATATATTTCTGATCCTGCTCATCAATGGGATATGTACGGGCACTCTCACCGTTTTCCATGTACTCTTTCAAACTGTTGACCACATCAATGCCATGTTTGGCATCTTTATCGCCACTCTTGGCCACCTTCTCAAGCCGCTGTATTTTTTTCTCCAGGGTTTCCAGGTCGCGGCTGATGAGTTCAAGGTCGATGATCTCCTTATCGCGCACCGGGTTTACACTTCCCTCAATATGGGGTACCATATCATCATCGAAGCAGCGCAGCACGTGCAGTATGGCATCGGTTTGCCTGATATCGGCAAGGAACTGTGCGCCGCCCTTCATCTGACCACCACCTTTTACCAATCCCGGAATATCAACGATTTCAACGGTAGTGGGAACAATCTTAGCAGACTTTGCCAGGTTAAACAATAGTTCCAGGCGGGGGTCGGGTACTTCTATCTGCCCCAGATTGACGGTTTTTGGTGCTCCTGCACCTACCTTGCTTTTCGATAAACAGTTAAAAACGGTTGTTTTTCCTGTGCCGGACATCCCGACAATTCCACATTTCAATGCCATAGAGTGATTTTTTTACGGCTGCAAAAGTACATATTATTTTGGTTTAAAGTTGATAGGTTTATTAGTGATTAGTGATTAGTGAATAGTGAATAGTGATTAGTGAATAGTGATTAGTGAATAGTGATTAGTGATGGGTTAATTAAGCTTCTGCCGGCAACTCCCCCTTTCAAGGGAGCCGGGGGGATGTTTCTCCGGTATAATCAATTTTTTTCAAACATATAAGGCATATAAGATTTTCATAGATTTCTTAAATGTCCAATATGGTAAAAACCTTTATTTGAAATCTTTGATATTTACTTTAAAACATATAAGTCATATAAGATTGATGCGAAACCCTTAAATGTCATATATGGTAAAACTCTTTATGGCTTTTGAATTTGATTTCACTAAGCCCGGCTGTAGCTCGGTTTGGTTTTTTACATCCCCCTAGCCCCCTTCAAAGGGGGAATTGGCAGGGACATATATCGGGCAACGCAATGCATTTTTCAGCTTCCGTATTCTCCCTTCACTCCACCCGCAATATCCCAAACACTTCCCCTTCCTGCAACAAATACTCATACCCCGGCCGTTGTGCCAGCCCTAGCATGGATTGCGGCTCGAACAAACTTACCATGAAATTGCTGTGAAGCTGTGCAGTAGGTACAAGCACAAACTCTTCGGTAAGCTCTTTGCCGTCAAAAGTTTGGGTTGTAACCTGCGGAAAACGGTTGGGAAGTTCTTCATCCATGCTGGCTTCAATAGATGCAACATAATACTGTGTAACCGTTTTATCGGTCAGATCGGGTGTGGTTTCATACTCCAACTGGTGAAGTTCAAGAAATTCCATCAGATGATGGTCGCCGGCCGGCACAAGATAGGCCGAAGGGCGGCTTACATCGAGATTGGATTGTACGAGCGGATGGTAATTTTCCACCAATACAAGTGTATCCTGCCCGGTCGTTGCCGATGAGAGAGGTAGCTTAAGTGCATTGCCATCAGGAAAATGCTCCATACGGACGGCCACTTTATCTCCAGGCTGAGCGGTTTTTAGTTTTTCCTGTGCATTTACAATTATCTCGCGGGTTTCACCTGCCCGGGCATGAAGAAATTCAAGCAGAGCTACCAGTCCTTCGTATTGCCCCGTGGTTCGTCGTGCAAGATTTTCAACATACCTATCTTCACCATTGATGCCTTCATAAATGAAAGAAAGGGTATTTCGGATAGCGAAGCTTTGCCGGCCGTCATCAAAATCAACGGTGGAGTGACGCAGCCTGCCCAGGCTGGGTGCCGGCCCCACCAGGTAGTTGTGAAAACTAAAGCCTTGTTCATTCAGATGCTGTTCAATATGTGGAAGTACATTGTTGAGTGCAAAACTCCGGATGTTACTGTCCACATTGATATTGGTTGGTATACCCACCTGCAGGTCAAAGTTTTTATACCCTCCGAATTCGGACCAGGATTCACTGTAAGGATAATATTCGTGGATATCTACCGTAACATGGGCATTAAATTCTCTGAACAGTTCATGTATGGCTCGTGTTTCGGGTGCCAGTTGCACAATATGGTCGCGGTTGAGATCGATACCACCGGCATTGCGTCGTTCGTTCACATCAGAACCATCGGGGTTAAGCTGGGGTACGATCCAAATCTCCAGGTTTTCGTACCAGTGATTGTATTTTCCTTCGGCCAGATCGCGGATAAGCAGCAAAGCCGCTTCCTTGCCGCTTTGCTCATTGCCGTGCTGTTGGGCAAAAATGAGAACATGTAGTTTATCGTCGGGGTATTCATACGGGTCAGCTGCGTGCACAGCCACCAGCTGAGTTCCCCCTTCGC
>JBHEOF010000006.1:53676-72464 GCA_046261715.1 Bacteroidales bacterium | reverse complement strand
AATCATATTCTACGAAAAAGAGTATTGAAATTCATTATTTTTTGGGATTGCATGATAATGCAAACAGCAATAATTTTGTTTCCGGTTATTGTCATAAGTTAATTCCCCGAAAAACTCATCCGGTAATCTGATTATTTAACAGTTTATTAACATACTGAAATCAAATTGGCCGGGTGTTTTTTTAACAATTAAAAAGTAATTAAATACTTGATTATTTAAATATAACTTTAGTGTTATGGTTAAAATCTCTTATTCTCAAATTGTATCAAATTCGACTGTTTTCTTTTGCAAATTAATATTTACCAAATTATTTTTTATCCTTATATCATTTCCATTATTTGCAGGAGATTTTGACGGTAGCTTGCGCGGGCAGGTAATAAGTGACGGTAAATCAGTTCCTTTTGTGGCAGTGTATATAAAAGGTACTATGCAAGGTACTACAACAGATGAAAATGGTTATTTTTTTATTGAAAACGTTCCGGTAATTGATAGCGATATTGCTGTAAGAGGAATAGGTTTTAAAACTAAAACAATTCAATTGAAAAGAGATGATTTTCCTGAACAAATAATTATTGAAATAGAAAAGGAAATTCAGATGCTTCAACAGGTTACTGTTTCTGGCAGCAGGGTTGGTGCATTACGATATCTACCAGGCTCAGTAGTTATTATTAAACCGGCTGATTTAAAATTCAGTAATCCTGTAAGTGGAAATGAAATCTTAAGGACAATAGCAGGTGTTCATGTGGTTGAAGAAGAAGGTGCCGGTTTAAGGGCAAATATTGGAATACGTGGGCTTGATCCAGATAAAAGCCGCAATGTTCTCATTTTAGAAGATGGCATTCCTGTGGCTCTTGCACCCTATGGAGAGCCGGAAATGTACTTTACACCTAATATAGATCGAATGAAAGGCATAGAAGTAATGAAAGGAAATAGTTCAATACTGTTTGGCCCGCAAACTATAGGAGGTGTTCTAAACTATATTACTGACGAACCACCCGCAGAATCTTCTACTGATGTATCATTCATTGGTGGAGAGTTAGGTTATTTCAATAGTCGTTTTACCCATGGAAATACTTTGAATCGCACCGGTTATCTATTTGATCTTACACGAAAACAAGCAGATAATTTCGGCCCTACACAGTTTCGCCTGCACGATTTGAACACTAAACTACAGAATGATCTTTCTCCTGTATCACAATTGGGCTTTAAATTAAGTATCTACGATGAGGTCTCAAATTCCACCTATGTAGGACTTACACAACCCATGTTTGATGCTGGAGGAATGGATGACTTACGGATTGCTCCCGATGATCAATTAAGCGTAAGAAGGTATGCAGCCAGCCTTACTCATAAATACCTGCTTTCTGACGGGCTACAGTTAAACACCACTGCCTTTGCATATACCACCACACGTAACTGGAAACGGCAGGATTTCACTTATTCATCCTCAGCTTCCAATCTAACAGGTCAGATGTATGGCTTTGCTAATGAGAAAGATGGTGCTATTTATTTGAGAAATTCAACCGGTCAAAGGAATCGACAGTTTGAAGTAGCAGGAATTGAACCTCGCATTGCCTACAGGTATAATCTTGCCGGGATAACTGCATTCATGGATGCAGGAATTCGTTTGCTCTATGAAAGAGCTTTTGAACAAAGAGTAAACGGTACGACATCAAGTGCCTTGTCGGGTGATTTAAGTAATGACGAAAAAAGAACCGGAAATACTTTTAGCAGTTATGTACAAAATAAGTTTATGATAAATAAAAAACTTTCTTTTACAGCCGGGCTTAGAAGTGAGCTGATTGGTTATGAGCGGGAAATCGTGAGATTAAATTTTATTGATACTCTTTTGATAGCTCAATCATCGGTATTCGAAATTATACCCGGTACAGGCATCAACTACAATATAAATGATAACCTGGGCTTATTTGCTGGTATACACAGGGGATTTGCCCCACCAAGAACTAAAGATGCTATAAGCGATGAAGGAAAGGATCTTCAACTTAATGCCGAGAAAAGCTGGAATACTGAAGCGGGCCTGAGGGGAAACTTTAATAGTATGGAACTTGAATTTACCGCGTTTTACATGGATTTTTCGAACCAGGTTATACCTGTTTCTGAATCATCAGGTGGTGCAGGTACGGGCTATATAAATGGGGGAGAAACATTGCATTCAGGAGTGGAATTATCATTTATTCTGCCATTGAGCAATGTTTTAGCAGAAAAATGGAATGTTAACCTTATGGGCAATGCCACATACGTAAAGGCTGAATTTTCAGGTAACAGATATGTACTTTATAAAACGTCTTTAAACCCTAATCTTGATGATCTTTATATTAATGTAAAAGGAAACCGCACACCTTATTCACCAGCCATTACACTATCAGGTTCTTTGCAAATAGAAAGCCCATGGGAAGCTGGTCTGCGATTAACTGCAAATTATGTAGGAAGCCAGTATACCGATGTTTTGAATACCACAGATATACATGAATGGATTGCCAAAGATATACAAGACCCTGATTACACATATATTCAGGCAACAGCTAATGGTCGTATCGGTAAGCTGGATGCTTACATGATTACCAATTTAAATGTCTGGTACGATTATTCTGGCGGCATAACCTTTCATGTAAGCATGAAGAATCTCACAAACGAACGTTATATTACTTCACGCAGACCCCAGGGAATAAGAGTGGGATTGCCCAGGTTTATTTCTGCCGGAATAGCATTTGGTTTCTAGAAAATGATAATCCTTTAAAAAAAAAGCCTTCCCGTAGGCATTACCCCTAATGGCTTTTTTATTTATATTTGCCGGGATTTAATAATCAGGAATTTTAAAAAAAATAAATAGATTCTTATGAATTGGAGAAGAATTAACCGGGCATTGCATCGCGATATTGGATACTTTTTTTTTGGAATGTGTATTATTTACGGCGTATCGGGTATTGCTCTCAATCACAGGCATCAATGGAATCCCAATTATATAGTAAAACAGGAATCATTTAATGTGTCTGTTCCTGAAGATGTTCAGGAGGAGCGTGTTTTAATTAACCATATTCTTGATGAAATAAATGAATCGGGCAATTACCGAACCCACCTGGTCAGTGGCCAAAACATGCGCATCTTTATTGATGGTGGCACGGTAAATATAAATCTGCAAAATGGCTCAGGAAATATTGAAACCATAAGAAAAAGACCGGTTTTTCATGAGATAAACTTTTTACATTATAATACATCCAGAAAACTATGGACTTGGTTTTCTGATATGTTTGCTGCCGGGCTGGTAATTCTGGCCGTTACAGGATTATTTGTTCTGAAAGGGAAGAATAGTTTCCGGCGCAGGGGCATATATTTTGTTGTTACCGGTATATTAATACCTTTACTTCTCTTATATTTATATTTTAATTCATAAGGTGTTCCGGTTTCCCTTGATCTTCTGTGGAGCAATCATATTTTCCGGCTTCATAATTTCATCCAGTTCTTCAATTGACAGTAAACCTTTTTCCAATACCAGTTCATAAACACCTTTATTTAGCTTCATAGCTTCTTTAGCAAGCTGAGTGCAGGTTTCATAACCCAAAACAGGATTAAGGGCTGTTACCAGGCCAATACTGTTCATAACCATATTCCGGCAGTGTTCCTCATTGGCAGTAATACCACTAATGCACCTGTGTAACAGGGTTGTCATGCCGTTTTTCAGCATCTCGCTCGATTCAAAAAGACTTTGCACCATGATAGGTTCCATTACATTCAGTTCAAGCTGACCTGCTTCTGCAGCCAGGGTTACTACGAGGTCATTTCCGATTACCTTAAAGGCAATCTGGTTTACAACTTCAGGAATGACCGGATTAACTTTACCCGGCATTATTGATGAACCGGGTTGCATGGGAGGGAGGTTGATCTCATTCAGGCCTGCCCTGGGTCCTGATGATAGCAGCCTGAGGTCGTTGCATATCTTGGAAAGCTTAACTGCAAGACGTTTTACAGTAGCTGAATACATAACAAAAGCCCCGGTATCCTGGGTGGCTTCAACAAGGTTTCCTGCCAGTTTTATATCCAGGCCGGTAATTTTTTTAAGGTGTTTGATAACCTTATTGCTGTAGTCAGGATCGACATTTATTCCTGTACCGATGGCCGTACCACCCATATTCACTTCTTTTAGCAAAGCAGCGTTGGTATTTAGCCTTTCTGTTTCTTCTTCAAGTGTGGTTGCGTAAGCTCCAAAAGTTTGTCCAAGTGTCATGGGTACAGCATCCTGAAGCTGGGTGCGGCCCATTTTTATGATATTTGCGAATTCGGTTTCTTTTTCTTTCAGACCATCAATAAGCATTTGCAATACTTCAACCAATTTGGTATTACTTGCAATAAGGGCAATTTTAACCGCTGTAGGATAAGCATCGTTAGTTGATTGCGACATGTTTACATGAGTATTCGGGTGACAATATTTATATTCACCTTTTTCATACCCCATTAACTCCAGGGCGCGATTAGCAATAACTTCATTTGCATTCATATTGGTTGATGTACCGGCCCCACCCTGTATCATGTCAATAACAAAATGGTGATGGTATTTGCCATTGATAATTTCACGGCACGCTCTTTCAATAGCATTGGTAGTTTTTTCAGGAAGCAGGCCCAGTTCATAATTTGTTCTTGCTGATGCCAGTTTTACCTGTGCAAGTGCGATGATCAGTTCGGGGAAGAAGTTTAGGGTAACACCGCTTATGGTAAAGTTTTCAATACCCCTTAATGTTTGTATTCCGTAATAAACTTCGGCAGGTACTTCTCTGTAACCCAGTAAATCATGCTCGGTGCGGGTGCGCCCTGATTCATACTGGGCACCCACATTAACAATCTTGGAATTACTCTGGCGCATCCGGCGGGAAATGACCTTTGAAATCTGCTTAAAAATTTTGAGTGCAATGGTTGTTTCTGTATCAAACAGATGAGTAAAGCCTTCTTTTGAAATACACAGTACTTTGGTCTTTTTTAATGCACGGGCGGTTGTAGAGTGCGGCGTATCTGCCATTATGGTACCTTCCCCAAGAAAATCATATGTTCCAAAAAAGCTTAAACGTTTTTCTTCTCCAAATGGTGTCTTTTTGAAAAGTTCAACCTCTCCATCAAAAATGATAAACAGGAACTTGTTCATTGGACTATTCTCCTGAAATAAATAAGCTCTTGGATTAAAAGTTTTTTCCTGTACTTCCTTTAATACCACGTTTAATTCCTTTTCATTAAGATCGCGGAATAACTCTACTTTTTTTAGGAATTTCTTTATTTCTGAACTGCTCATGAAAAGTTATTTTTATATTTTACTGATAATCTTTGCTATTAGATATATTCTTCTTTCAATATCCTATTTGGAGAAATTGTGGCAAAAGTAGCCTAATTCAATGAGTTTTTAAAAGAAATTAAGAGCAGGAACTACTAAAAAGCCCCGGCTAATAGTTTAACCGGGGCTACGAATTTATTTTAAATTATTCAGATATTAAAAAGGTAAATCCTGATCAGATTCACCTTGCTCTGATCCCCAGGGTGGAGCTTCATCTGATTCATTAAATCCGGGAAGATCAGCAGCAGGAGGAGGTGGGGAAGATGACTCGGATTCAAGTTTCCATATCTTTATATCGGTATACCAATTGCCGTTGTACTCGCGGCTTTCAACATTAACATGTGCGGTAATCAGGGCTCCGGGTGATAATGCTGAAAGATCAACCTTATCATTCCAGTTGCTAATACAAACTTTTTTGGGAAACTGATCTTCAGTTTCTATTATAAAATCCTGCTTTTTCCAGTTACCCCTTGATGATTCACCTGTTTTGGGTTCTAACAGTTCAAGAAATTTTCCTTTGATTTCCATTCTTTACATTTTTTCAAATTGGTTTGTATCTATTTTCTTTAATACTTTTGGATGTTTTCTTGCCGATTTATCCAAATAAAAAACAAAACTATACTTAAATCGGATTTTGGCAAAATAACAGATAGATTTTATGAAAAATAAACCCGTGAAGTAATATGACAATAAAAGATGAAACAATTTTTTTTATCTGAGGTTGTTGTATATGTACAAAAACATCTGTTATTTTTTCTACGATAATTTAATTAAATGAATTACCATAAGAATAAAGCTTTATTTCTATTTACATCGATTGTTGCCTTCTTATCTGCTTATTCTGATTTACCTGGGCAGAAAAACGGGAAAATTCATTTTCAGAATTTTGATGGTTTTACCAATAAAGAATACGCCGATTACCTGGCCGATGAAGGTTGGCCGGCAGATTTTATCAATACTGCTGCTGAAGCTGAATACCTTACCGAGGATGAAAAGAATGTAGTTCTGACAATGAATCTTATACGGTTTGACCCTGCAAAATATGCTGAATTTTATGTATACCCAATCATCCAATACTTTGATGGAAAATTGTTACGATTACCGGGTCGTACACCATTGCGTACAGTTGAAGGTTCAGATGCTGTAAAGGAATTATATCTTGAACTTCTTGAAACCCAATCGAGGGATCTTTTTTATCCTTCACAAGGGATGAGTAAAGCAGCAAACGATCATGCCCGTTATATGAAGAGAACAGGAAAAGCGAGTCATGAAGGAAGAGGCGATATGAATACACGAATTTCAAAATATGGGCAGTGGGATGGAGGAATTTCAGAAAATCTTCACTGGGGTGCATCCAATGCTCATGATGCAGTCTTAAGCCTTATGACGGATGATGGAATAAAAAACCGGGGACACAGAAAAATCATTCTGGACCCCGATTATACATATGTGGGTGTGGCTATTGATAAGCACCCCAGATACAATATTTCCTATGTAATAAAATACGCTGTAATGTTTACTGAAAAGCAATAACAGACTTCTCTTAAATTTTAAAATTAAAGCTATTTAAACAAGCTCTGGATTTTTACGCTTAACAAAAATCGATATTATCAATCCTAATATCAGCGCCTGAAATGTATAACCAATTATAGTAAAAACAGCTAAGAGTGTGGGGTTCTGGAAACGTAACTGCAAGTCTATCATGTTGTCTAATTCCGCATCTGAAATATTGGGATTGAACTGATAGGCTGTTTCATAAGCTCTTTGAGTGATTTCTTCTTTCATTATTTCAAGCACTTCCGGAGCAATAAAAGACAAAAAAACAAAATTGTAAACACCAAGAATAACTCCCGTAATCAATCCGGTAACTACAATAAATCCAAGGCTTTTCCCATATGTAATATAGCCGCCTAAAACTTCGTTTCGATACATTATTGCAGCATATGCAAGACCTGCAATAACCACGACATAACCTATATACTGAATAGCCTTACTGGTAGGGCTTCCTGCCAGATAAAAAACAAGACTGATGATGATGAGTACAACTGATATGATCAATGCATAATTCAACGCGGGTTTAAACATTCCTTCCTGTTTATTCTCAATAGTGTTTTCCATAGGGTTGTGATTTAAATTTATAAGTAAATAAGCTTGCAAATTAAATTTGTGTTAAACAAATATAACTGTTATTTATTTTTAACTCAATAATTGTTCATTAGTTTTTTGTGATTTATTATCAAATAAAATTAAAACCGTCAGGCTTGCCGCCTTAATTTTTTTTATAATTTTGCACCCGTGAGTCTGGTACGACCAGCTCCTGCTGAACTCCCCCAGGACCGGAAGGTAGCAAGGGTAGGCGGTCGTAGCGGTGCGATATCAGGCTCACTTTTTTTTGATTAGAAAAGAGCTTTTAAAGCCACTCATGCAACATAAATAAAAATATGCGTGGGTGGCTTTTTATTTATAAATTCGTATCATTTAAAATAATGTTCTGTAAGGTGGGTATTGTTTTATGGCTTATATACAACAAACACCCGGATAAGGTTGTTATTTCAGTTAGATTTAGATCTATTCAGAAGTATCTGGAAATATTTTTTATTTTAATTACCAAAGACTCTAATATATAATATAAACTGATGAAAAAATATGTAATCTTAATTCTTGCACTGTTTTTAACGGTATATTCAAACGCTACAGAGCGCGAAGATCGCATAGGCCGTTTAATTGAAGAAAATCCCGGCAAAGAATTCCTGATCTATAAATTTGAGATCAAGGAAAACATTGCTGCTCCTGCGTTACGACGCACGCAGCGAGCTTTTGATGCAGCTGACACATTAGGTGCCGACATCGTTTTCATCCATATGAATACTTATGGAGGAGAGGTTGAAAAGGCTGATTCAATCCGCACAAGAATATTGCAATCACGAATTCCGGTGATGGTTTTTATTGATAACAATGCTGCATCTGCCGGAGCATTGATATCTATTGCCACCGACAGGATCTATATGCGGCCAGGTGCAAATATTGGTGCTGCAACAGTTGTTGATCAAAGCGGAGAGGTAGTGCCCGATAAATTTCAGTCATACATGCGTTCTATGATGCGTTCTACCGCAGAAGCCAAAGGCAGAGATCAGGATATTGCGCAAGCTATGGTAGATCCTTCTATTGAAGTTGAAGGTGTAAGTGAAGCCGGTAAAGTGCTCACATTCACTGCATCTGAAGCCATGCGATGGGGATTTGCTGAAGGTATGGCAGAAAGTATTCCTGAAGTGATTGAACTGGCAGGAATTGAAAACTACACCATTATTGAGCAGCAACTTACACCCGTTGATAATATTATTAATTTTCTTATTAATCCCCTCGTTAGTGGTATCTTAATAATGTTAATCCTGGGAGGTATTTATTTTGAACTGCAGTCTCCTGGTATTGGTTTTCCCATTCTGGCGGCATTTACAGCTGCTTTATTCTATTTTGCTCCGCTGTATCTTGAAGGGCTTGCCTCGAACTGGGAAATTATTCTCTTTGTGATCGGGCTGGCATTACTTGCAGTAGAGATATTTGCCATTCCTGGCTTTGGCGTGGCCGGTATACTGGGAATCGTATTTATCATTTCAGGTCTTGCCTTTGCTATGGTAGGTAACCAGGGCCCCGACTTTACAGGTGTACCGCTATCAGAAGTGGGTCAGGCATTTCTAATAGTAATTATAGCCTTTTTCCTGTCGCTGTCATTCAGTTTTTATGTGGGAGCAAGGGTTCTTACATCCAAAGGCAAATTAGGATCCACATTCGCCCTTAACACCATCCAGGATACCACCCAGGGTTATTCTTCAGTTAATGTAAAAATGAAGGAGCTGATGGGAAAAACAGGAACAACATATACTATGCTGCGCCCCAGTGGTAAAGTGGAAATAGAAGATGATATTTACGATGCAACAGCCCTTACAGGATACATTGATAAAGGCGAAACAGTAAAAGTTATAAAGTATGAAACTTCTCAAATCTTTGTAATAAAAGCATAGATAATAGAATAGAATTAATTCAATCTTTAATTCATTTTAAATATTTTCAATCATGTTTAAAAAAGAACAACTATTGCGCGGTAATGCTACCCTTGAGGTAGTGAAGGGTGATATTGTTCAGCAACCCGATATGGATGCAATTGCCAATGCTGCTAATGCCTTTTTAAGAATCGGGGGTGGTGTGGCAGGTGCTATTCATAAAGCAGCCGGAGCAGAACTGGAAAAGGAAGCTATGAAGCAAGGGCCCATAAAACCCGGTGAAGCAGTAATTACAAAAGCGTATAATCTTCCCAATAAATACGTAGTACATGTGTTGGGGCCGGTTTATGATCGCGATATACCGCATGATAAATTGCTGGCCAATTGCTACATCAATGCCCTGAAACTTTGTGAAGAATATAAACTTGAAAGTATCGCTTTTCCTGCGGTTTCAACAGGTGTATTCGGATATCCTGTTGAAGAAGCAGCACCTGTTTCACTTCAGGCCATTTATGACCAGATGTCCGATCTCAAAATAGTAAAAACGATAAGAATGGTTATCTGGACTGACAGAGACTATAAAGAACATATAAAGGCCCTGAAAAATCTTTAGAAGTTTTATTCAAAATACAACCAATGCATACTTTTCAAGAAATTTCTCCATTGTATACCGACCTGTACCAGCTTACAATGTCACAAGCATATTACAAAACCGGGATGCATCACCAAAATGCATCTTTCGACTATTTCTTCCGGAAAATTCCTTTCAAAGGAGGATACGTTGTATTTGCCGGATTGGATGACCTGCTGGATCTGATAGAAAACCTGAAATTTTCTGATGACGACCTTAGTTTTCTCTCAGAAAACGGATTTGACAGGAAATTTCTTGAATATCTCAAAGATTTTCGTTTCACCGGCAATATTATATCGGCAAGAGAAGGTGATGTGGTATTTCCTTTTGAACCGGTTGTCAGAGTTGAAGGAACTCTTATTGAAACACAACTTATTGAAACCTTATTGCTGAACGTTATAAATTTTCAATCACTGATTGCTACCAAAGCAAGCAGGATGAGATTTGCAGCAGGAAATCGTGTGCTGAGTGATTTTGGGCTTCGCAGAGCACAATCCTTTGGGGCAATGCAGGCATCAAGAGCAGCAATCATAGGTGGATTTGACAGCACATCCAATGTACTTGCTGCCAAAAAGTATAAAATTCCGTTTTCCGGTACAATGGCACATAGTTTTATTGAAAGTTTTGGAGATGAAATATCAGCTTTTCGGGCCTATAGTAAAGCGTTTCCCGATGACAGTACTTTTCTGGTAGATACATACAACACGCTGTTTCAGGGAATGCCCAATGCCATTAGCGTAGCAAAAGAAATGGAAGAAGATGGCCATAGACTGAAAGGCATCCGTCTCGATAGTGGCGACCTTGCCTATTTATCAAAGAAAGCGAGAGATATGCTTGATTATGATGGATTTACTGATGTAAATATTATCGTTTCTAATCAGCTTGACGAATATGTAATTAAAAGTTTACTGGAACAAAAAGCTCCCATTGATATATTTGGTGTAGGAACAAACCTGATAACCGGAAAACCTGAAGCTGCTCTCGATGGAGTTTATAAACTGGCTCATGTTAATGACAGAAACGTGCTGAAAATATCTGATAACCTGCAAAAAACTACTTTGCCGGGAAAGAAAAAGATATTGAGATATTTTGACAGGGAAGGCTATTTTTATGCAGATGCAGTGGTGATGAAAGAGGAACTGGATGCGAAAAGAATGATCCATCCCTTCGAAAAACACAAATCTCTTGGTCTTGAAAGTTTTAAATGTGAAGAAATTTTGCACACGGCAATGAAAGACGGGACCAGAACCCAAACTCATGAAAGTATTCAAAAAATATATGAACGTTTGAAAACCCGCTTAAATCTGCTTCCACAGGAACATCAAAGATTTGATTTTCCACATATTTATAAAGTTGGCATAAGTGAAAAAGTTATGGGTATACGCGATGAGTTATTAAAACAATACAGTTGATAAACCATACTTAATACAGGAAGAATATCATGAACGCTTTAATTTTAGTAGATGTACAATACGATTTTTTACCAGGAGGTGCTCTTGCAGTGGAAAATGGTGATGAAATTATACCTGTTCTGAATTCCCTGCAAAAGAAATTTGATCTGGTGGTTGCAACACAAGACTGGCATCCGCAGGATCATGGTAGTTTTGCTTCCAATCATAAAAACAAGAAACCTTTCGAAAAAGCAAAACTTGGTGGTTTAGATCAGATACTATGGCCCGACCATTGTGTGCGGGGAATGAAGGGTTCTGAATTTTCATCTGAGCTGAATTTGCACAGAGCTGAAGCCATAATACGCAAGGGAACTGATTCTGGGATTGATTCCTATAGTGGTTTTTTTGATAACGGAAAAAAGAAAGCTACCGGATTGGGCGACTACCTGAAAGGTCGTGATGTAAACCGGGTTTTCATAGGTGGGCTGGCAGCTGATTTCTGTGTGGGCTTTACTGCACTCGATGCACTTGAACTTGGTTTTGATACCATAGTAGTTGAAAACGGTACAAGACCTATAGATAAAGATGGCTGGGAAAAAATGAAAGATTCTATCAGGAAAAAAGGAGGTAAAATAGTGCCTTCATCAAAAATCAAGCTAACATAGAAATTATTATAATTATTAAGCCTGCAGTAAAACCACAGGTTTTCCATTTTATTTGATGCGCATCAGAAACCTCACAGTATCCAATTCAAGACTAACCGAAGGAGAATATTACCCTTTTCTTATAATTAAAAAGATGGAGATGGGTAGCGAATCGTATTTTGTAATGCAGGATCCGTTGGGATATAAAATTCTTATGCCTTCCCATTTTTATATACATTATGGTTTTGAACCTGGTCAAACTATTACATGCAGAGTTGATAAGATAAACTGCAACGGAAGGATGTATCTGGAACCTATGCATCCTATTTATAAAGAAGGAGAAGTATATAATTTTAAAGTTTCTGATGTGGGTATCAGGATCAATATATTGGATGAACCGGAATATTACATTATAGTTGAGGATATATTTGATCAGAAATGGACGGTAAAAGTATACTCAAAGCAAGCCATTGAATTAAAACCAGAAATAATAAGATGCAGACTTGAAAGGATTAAAAAAGGAAAACTTTTTCTTGGTCTTGAAAGTGATAAACCCCTGCATACCGGTTTGGTTACCGGTAAGAGTTATGTTTTTACAATTATAGGTGAACGGATAAACCCCAAGGACAAGCTGGCGTATTATGTTCTTAAAGATCAACAAGGAAACAAGCACCTTCTCAAAAAAAAATATTACACCCATTATGGTCTTAAAAAGGGGCTAGAGATAGTTTGCAGGGTGGATAAATTTACCAGCGATGGATACTTTTTTCTTGAACCTGAGAATCCCTGGTACAAAGAAGGAGAAGTTTATGAGTTTAAAATACTTGAATTGCAAAAACTAAATTTTTCTGATGGTTCGGTGCAAAATGTACTTGTTCTTGACGACCCCCACAGCGAGGAAGTTAAAGTATTTATTGAACCCGAACAGGTTGAACAGCTAAAAGAAAAGAAAACAGTTTTGTGCAGGATAAACAGAATAAGAAAAAGCCGTCTTGAGCCTGAGATCATCTGAAAATCAGATCATCAATAACTTTCACACCAACTTCTTTATTGATCATATCAGCAATTTTTGACCGTGCCATGTAAAGTTCTTCGCGCAGAGGTGCTGAACGCAGGTATACGGTAAGCACTCTTTTTCTGTATACAATTTTTTCCGTAAGCCTGTGGATATCGCTACCCATAATTTTTTCCCAGGAATCATTAATGCGCACTTCGGTAATCTTTTCATCCATATTGGATTGCTTAAGCCATTGTTTTATTACTTCGCCAATACTTTGTTCGTTTGTTTTGCGCATATTGTTATTTAAGTAATGAGTTGATATTGTCAGTGGAAACAGGAAGATTTTTT
This sequence comes from Bacteroidales bacterium, assembly GCA_046261715.1. Lineage (GTDB taxonomy): Bacteria > Bacteroidota > Bacteroidia > Bacteroidales > UBA7960 > SKVR01. Next base: position 59,117 of record JBHEOF010000006.1, on the reverse strand, counting down.
TTAAAAGAACTTCAGTTATCCGAAATCTCTCACATTTTTAATTTTTCCGCTGCAAATATCAAAAATACGTGAATTTGTTTTCAGTTTTTCAAGTATATCTTCAAGTCTTTCGGTATGAGTATCGGTGATGAATACCTGCCCAAAATCATTTTTACTAACCATTTGAACCAGTAATTCCACACGTCGGGGATCGAGTTTATCAAAAATATCATCGAATAATAAAATGGGATTGTAACCCTTCAACTTTTTTATAAACTGAAACTGTGCAAGTTTTAATGCAATAACATAGGATTTTTGTTGTCCCTGACTTCCGAATTTTTTTAATGGTTGCCCGTTAAGCAAAAAAACCAGGTTATCCTTATGAATACCTACTGTAGTATGTTGCATCATACGATCTTTCATACGGGCATCTGAAAGTAATTGACCAGGATCAGTTTCCGAAAGTTGCGATTCATATTCAAGGTCTATTGCTTCAGCTTTACCTGTTAGTTTATCGTGGTTTTTCTGAAATACAGGTTTAAAGCGTTTAAAAAAACTTTTTCTTTCTTCAAAAATATAAGCACCGTTAAGTTTTAGCTGTTCATCCCATATTTCAAGACTGGCTTCATCAAAATATTTTTTTTCTGCAAAGATCTTAAGCAGCGTATTCCGCTGTGTAAGTGCCTTGTTATAGTCAAGCAAACGGTGAAGGTATTCTTTGTTATATTGTGATATAACGCCATCAATGAACTTTCTTCTTTCATCACTTCCACCATGAATGAGATTTATGTCGCCAGGATATATAAGAACAAGGGGATAATTACCTATATGATCGGCCAGTCGTTCGTATTCCTTTTTATTTCTTTTAAAAACCTTTTTATGTCCGCGCTTTACCCCACAATATAACTCATCTTTCTGTCCATTTAACTTATATTGCCCCTGTACAACAAAAAAATCTTCATCAAAAAGAATATTCTGTATATCAGCCGGATTGCTGAAACTTTTACAAAACGACAAATAATAAATGGCATCGAGCAAATTGGTTTTTCCTGTACCATTATTACCCGCAAAACAATTGATCCTGGGTAAAAAATCAATTTTTGCTTCAGGATAATTTTTAAAATTCAGCAACGAAAGGGTTTGTAAATGCATAAGATATCTTTGAAAAAGCAAAGTTAAAAAATAAAGCTTTACTGCTTAAAGCTGTAACAAGCTGAAACTTTTTGCAAAAAATAAATTTCACAAAACTTTAATCAATTAATTTCACAGGTGCAGCAGATTTTTCTAATTTTGTTGGTGAGTTAAACAGAAAAACAAATCTGATATTAAAACAATAGTAACTATTTATTAACCAAAACAAAAGTCATGAAAAAAATTACGTTATTAAGTTTATTCCTTTTTATTGGAATTTTTATTATGGTAAGTCAAGGATTTGCCGAAAACAATAAATCAACAAAAGAAGCAGTTGAAGTTGCCAACCTTGGCGAACTGCGGGCTCAGGAAATGGGTGAAAATGTATATACAGTTACAGGAGAGGTGGTTATTACACATATACACGGGCAGCGGAATCAGAAATATATTCAGGATGATACGGGAGCTATTGTTGTTGACGACCCTGATGGTATTATAACTACCGAATATAATCTGTATGATGGAATTACAGGTATTTCAGGTACATTAAGTGCCTATCAGAACCTGCTGCAGTTTAGTCCTGCTGAAGACCCGGGTGCAGCTACGTCATCTGATAATGAGATAGAACCATTGGTTATTACGCTAAATGATATTCAACCTGAACATCAGGCGATGTTAATAAGGGTTAATGAACTTGAGTTTGTTGGTGAGTATACAACTTTTGATCCCAGTACAAACTATAACATAGAAGATCCCAGCGGAACCGGTACTTTGCGTACACCCAGCCAGAGTGCAGGCCTTGATTATTTTGGTACTGACGTTCCCGAAGGAGCTAACGATATGGTTGCATTGGTTTCTCAATTTGGAGATGATATGCAGATATTTCCACGATCGCTCGAAGATATTTACCTTGACGGAGTTCCTGCATTTGATGTTACATTTTCAGTAATTGATGAAGAAGATGTTGTTATTACGGATGCTGTAATAACATTTGACGGTACAACTTATGAAGCAGGAGAATACTTTTTTGAAGATGTATTTGCAGGCATATACAACTATACAGCAGAAAAAACCGGATACTATACCCGCACCGGCCAGGTAACTGTATCAGGTGAAGATGTAACTGTAACGGTTGTACTTGTTGCTGAAAGTGCTGACGCGGTTAATGTTTTTCCATGGGAAGAAGGTTTCGAAGCAGAAGCATTTCCCCCTGATACATGGAATCATTATGCCTTAGGAGCAGGTGGCTGGGCCTCAACAACAACTGCAAACAGCGGAGATATAGCAGCGAATCATAACTTTACAACAGGAGAAGCCGATTCATGGCTTGTAACACCACAAATTCAGCTTCCTGAAGATGCAGGTATGCTACTTAAGTTTTTCCAGAGAAATAATTTTATGGGCGATTATGGATATAGTGCTGTTATGATCTCTACCGGAAGCGGAAATCCGGAACATGGTGAGTTTTTCGAAGTTTATGAAGCTTCTGCTGCCATAAACAATTATACTGAGCGTATCTTAAGCCTGGGTGATTTCGCAGGACAGGTAATTTATGTAGCCTTCGCTTACCAGGGCGATAACGCCCATCAATGGTTTATTGATGATGTATCAATTGAAGAAGCACCTGAAGCCATTATTGTAAATAACCTTGAAGAGTTGCGCGATCAGGATGCAGGCGATCTTACTTATATTATCAATGGTGAGGTAGTGATTACACACATGCACGGACAGCGAAATCAGAAATATATCCAGGATGCTACCGGTGCAATTGTAATTGATGACCCCGATGGAATTATTGAAACCGAATATAGTCTTTATGATGGAGTAACAGGTTTGGAAGGTAAGCTAAGTGCATATAATAATCTGTTGCAGTTTGTTCCGGTAGAAGATCCGGGAGCAGCTACATCAACCGGTAATGTTATCGAGCCAATGCTTGTTACCCTGAATGATCTTACACCTGATCATCAGTCAATGCTTGTAATCGTTGCCGACGTTGAATTTGATACCGATGCAACCGAATTTGCGCCAAGTACATCTTACAATATTTTTGACCCCTCAGGTGAAAGTATATTACGCACACCCAGTCAAAGTGCCGAACTTGACTATTTTGGTACATCAGTTCCCACGGGAGCCATTAATATGATTGCCCTTGTTTCTCAATTTGGAGATGATATGCAAATATTCCCCAGATCACTTGCTGATATCGATGTTGAACTTAGCACTGCTGATATTATTGATTTGGAACATATTAAAGTATATCCAAATCCGTTTAACAACTATATCTACATTGAAGGAGCTGAAAACTACAATCAAATAGTTATATTCAACAATTTGGGTCAAGTTATTCAAAGTTTTGACAACCCTTCTCAATCTCATATTATTAATACATCAGAGTTAAAACAGGGAATATATTTTATCCGCTTTATGGGAGATAACGGCAAGCAGCATGTTACAAAAATCATTAAAAGATAATTAAATTGGTTGGAAATATTATCAATTGATGTAAAGAAAAATGGGTTGTACAAAAAAGCACAACCCATTTTTTTTATATATTCTGAAATAAAAAAGGATTCAGGAATACATTAGGAAGTATTATTTATTCAGGACCCCTTATCAGCTCAAATTGTGGCGGGTTACCCGCAGCGGTGCAAATGTATTCTGCTTCAGGATAATTACGTACCCAGTTATCGGCAAAGGTTTCAAACCTTACAATATAGTGTACATCAATACCACCCACTTGCGGAGTAGCATCGGGGTATTTATATTGCAACAGCAATATTAGTCCTTCTTCACCAATTCTGCGCATCATTTCATCCATTGCTGCATCAGCACCCTGGTTTTCATAAATTTCGCCCAGTTCGGGATCGAGATAATTATCATCATCATCTGTATTAAGTCTACGGCCAATCAGTCGAATATCAAAATTGCTGTAAAAGGCACTTGCCCCATAATAATATCCGAAATCATTGTATATTGGGTGTGGTATAGGATCAATCTCGGCCAGATACATATAGTCATCGCGACTCATCTGGAATGTTACAGTAGGATCAAAAGCCCAGCCCAATTGACCGTATATATATTGTTCAGTGCGTTCTTCAATGTAAGGTACTTTCTTCCACTCAATTCCATCGAAATGGAATTTATCAATATTTGTATTTAGCTGGCTACCATCATGATACTTATACTTCACAACTTGTTCATCACCCTCCACAGCAAAAGATAAATGGTTCTTTAAAAACACAGGCAGGTAGGTTTCAGGAGGAAATTCTTCACTGAAATTACCGAACTGTGCTATGGTGCCACCAAAATTGTCATAATCATCAGAAGTGAGTTCATATCCCACATAGGGAATATCTTCAATTGTTTCCAATAAAATCCAGTTTTCACCATCGAACTGATAAATGTCTAAATTCATAACAGTTTCACCTGACTCAGTAAAATTGTAAATAATACTGATTTCATCACCTTCCTCAGCTTCCAGATACTCTTTCAGTAAAAATGACGGCAGATTATTATCATTGCTGGCTGGATTTTCAGGAGTGAACTCTCCGTCCACACCTATGAATGTATAATCATCATCGGTGAGGACATACCCAAACCCGGCATCCCACCAGTCGGGGTGCAGCAGGAAGTGGTTATAAGTTACTATAGCGCTGCTTTCCTGCCTGAGGGTAACAAATCTCACCTTTAATACTTCCGGAACAAAATCCATTGCAGGTAAAGTATCGTTGAAGGCAAGATATTCTTCAATAAAACCATCAAAACGAGTATAATCTGCTTCAACCAAGGTATATTCCACACCTTTCTCATTATGGGGTTTTTGAAAATTATCGAGAGTTTCATATAGCTCCTCATTTGGATTACAGGCCGTGAAAATTAAAGCCAGCGGAACCACAACTGATAATATTTTTTGTAAAGTGTTCATATAATTGAGTTTTTCAACGTTATCAAAAACAAGAAATTAAAATTTTACTCTAATGGACGTAGTCCATGTTCTGCCCCAGCCATAATATACTACAGCAGTTTCAGGCAGTCCATAAATAGGTGCCTTTGTGTCAGTATCAAAAACTACTCCGTCGGTTGCATCTCTTATCACACTGGTATTGAGCAGGTTATTGATATTTGAAATTAATGTTGCATCAAGACCAGCAATTTTAAACCTGTATCGGAAGTTAAAGTCAACCAACTGGTGCGAAGGCATCTGCCATGAATTCTGACCAATAGATCTTGGGTCACCCCGGTCTTCCACATTAAAATCAGCAAAGTTTCTGTCGAAATGGTTAATATCAAATCCCAGCCTCACATTCGGAAGTACTTCATAACTTGTACCC
>JBHEOF010000006.1:42026-53662 GCA_046261715.1 Bacteroidales bacterium | reverse complement strand
AAACATACCCCTGATTTCGAGATTTTTTATCGGTCTTAAGGTAAAGTCAACTTCTACTCCCTGGTGCAATGCATCAAGGCCTGTAATATTAGCAATAAGACCCTGACCCAGATTTCGTACCAATGCCTTATCAAGCCATTCGGTGCGGTAAACAATAACATTAGCTGCTGCAAAAGGAGAGCGGTAACCATACCCAATTTCAGAGGAAAGTACCCTTTCATAGTTTACTTCAGTATTTATAGCGTTGGTAAATCCTACAAAGGCAAATCTAAAAAAGGGTGCCCTTGTAAAATAACCTCCGTTGACAAAAACATTATGACTTTCTGAAATATTGTAATTTGCACCGCCCTTGATACTATAAGCCATGAAATCAATCCAATCAGATACTTGTGGCTGCATGGCTGTCATATTCATTATACTGTTGTATTCTTGCATAAAGTTTTCATATGCTTCCTGTTCTCCCTGCGCCTGTGCGGTATTTGCCTGGTTGAGAAAGTCTTCTGCCTCAGATTGAAGCCTGGCTCTATGTGGTGAATCCTCATCAAAATACAGGAAATAATCCGTACGTCTGTAGCTTGTGTTTGAAAGTGTTGCAGAAATAAACGCTGAATAATCGGAAGTTACATATTCTGCCTGGGTAAATATACCGGCCCAACCAACTTCTCCCATATCATGATATCCGATTTTATCACCTACTCCCAATCTGGCATATGGCTCTCTGTTTACGTTACTTGAGACTACAGTATCAGTTTGGTATCTTACATCCTGATAGTGTGTACCACCCAGCAAGTTTGTAACCATCTGATAATGATAACCCCTGTAATACCTCAGATCAAGACCTCCGGTAAAGCGCAGATTCTGAACCTCATGTTGTACGGTTGATAACAAACCATACCAGTCATGCTCATTCATGGCATTACCAATTATAACATCAGAACCATTTGAAAGTGTTGCATTATGCTCCAGTGCATAATCAAAATCCAGCAAACCATCTGGTGTCAGCCTGGTTGCATCAGTTGGCAGGCCGTCGTTTCTATCATACTGATACCATGCAGACTGTGCACCCAGAGCTCGACGTCCACCACCGGAAGATATGGAAGTATACAAGGCTGTGGATAGGGTAGTGGAAGGGGTGATTGACCAGAAATGGTTCAGTGAAATCTGGGGCTTATGATACTCATTATATGAGGAATTGAAATACTGCCCATTGAGTAATCCTCTTGATGGATTATAACGTATGCCCCTTTCATGTTCACGGTAGGTTTGTACTAATTGACGCGGCCAGCGCTGGTTGTGCCATTGTGGTGCACCAAAAGCTGTAAAACTAAGTATATGCTGATCATTCACTTTTTTAGATGCATTTAAAAAATAAGACCAGCCATCGAACTCGGTTCCGTCAACAAAACCATGACCTGTTGTACGACCGCCAAGCGCGGTGATAGACCAGTCATTTTCCATCATTCCGGTAGATAATGAAATTGATCTTCTTTCGTAACCATCATGGCCAAAACCATAAGATACTGTTCCGCCTTTTTTAGCATCGGTAGTTTGTGTTACAATATTAATAGTTCCACCTACCGAACTGATAGCCAGCCTGGAAGCTCCCAGTCCCCGCTGTACCTGCATGGTTTGGGTTACGTCAGACAGACCTGCCCAGTTTGACCAGTATACACGACCGTTTTCCATGTCATTAACCGGTACACCGTTAATAAGTACACCTATATTATTGGAATCAAAGCCCCGGAGATTGATACGACCATCACCAAAACCCCCGCCATCTTTGGTGGCATACACACTGGGTGTTGATTTAAGGATTTCAGGAAACTCCTGCGAGCCTAATTTCTCGCTGATAACTTCAGCACTGATGGTTGAAATGGCTACCGGGGTTTCCCGGTCGCGCGCAATGGCAGAAACCGCCACCACAAATTCCTGCAGAATGGATACTTCGCTAATCAGGTCAACATTAATAACATTTTGACTTCCGTCAACGGTTACCTCTTTGGTTTCCATTCCTACAAAGGTGAATACAAGCACAGAACCTACCGATGTGCTTATACGGTATTGACCATTTATATCAGTTACTGTGCCTGTACTTGTACCCTTTACAGTAACATTTACGCCAGGCAAAGTTTGCTGATCAGAGGCATCTCTTACCGTTCCTCTTATTTCGATTTCCTGTGCGAAAATATGGCCCGTAATGGCCATTAATAGTAAAATCAAAAAACTCAGATATAGTTTTTTCTTCATGTTGTTGGTATTTTAATGGAGTAATTCGATGTTTTAGGATAATTATTGTAAAAAATTCTGAAAGATTTTATAAAGAAATTACAAAAATCAAAACTACAATAAGTATAATAAACTAATAAGAGTTTTTGAGATTTTTTTTCACAATAAGATCATTTTGTTTGAATTTAATTTTCTTTTTATTGTAAGAAACATTAAAATAATTTACCTGATCATCCTATACTTTCAATTATTCCCTGCCTGTTTTCAATATTTTCTCTATTTTTACCTGATCTGTATTACCAATATCAATCATTTATGAATCGTGAATATCATCTTAAGTGGTGCAGAGTATGTAAACGACAGCAAATGGATCTTAACCAGGGACTGGTATGCAACCTTACCGGAATGCCGGCAGATTTTGGTGAAGAGTGTCCACACTTTGATGAAGACCCTGTTTTGAAAGAAGAACAGGAAGTCCGAAACATTCAGAATGTGTTGTTTGAGAATACGGCATCCCGCGGTCTGCGATTTGCCAACTATTTGATTGACTCCATTGCTTTCCTTATTTTTTCTTTTGCTTTCGGATCTTTGCTCGGAGTTATTTTTGTTTTTTACTATCCCGCTGGTGTGGAATTAGTTGAAAATCTTGGTTTTGGTGCGCAATTACTGATCAGTGCTTTTCTGGGGGTAACATTTTTTACACTTTTTGAAACCACCACCGGACGTACCCCCGGAAAATTTATTACCGGCACAAGAGTTGTATGCACCGATGGAAGTCATCCAAAATTCAATACCATTTTGGTGCGCTCGTTTTACCGCTATGTGCCTTTGGAACCCTTCTCATTTTTTGGAGAGGAACCCACAGGCTGGCACGATCGATGGTCAGGTACCCTGGTAATTAAACATAATGCAGTTCCGATGGAATGGAAACAGCAGGGATACTATCCAGGTGCAGGGCAAAGTATTGCCATTGTGGGTTTAGCCATTTTAATGATAGTGGTTTTCAGACCATTCTTGGTACTCTCACCGGTTCTGGGCGAAAATTTCACTTTTTTTATATATTATATTCTGGCAGTTGGAACTACATTTTTAGTAGCACATAAATGGCGTAAGAAACACACTTCACTCAGGAATTATTCCTATAACCTTCGTAATATTTCTTTTCTGCCAGTGCTGGCTATTGCAACCATAGCAATGCACATGGGTATTGTGGCACCTATTATCAGTATTATCCCCGTACCGGAAAGACTGGAAGAAATATTTATAGTAGAAACATCCGGTTATGGTTTGTTTGGTGTGCTTACCTTAGTGGTTGCTGCACCAATTCTGGAAGAACTGATCTTCAGGGGAATTATCCAGGAAGGACTCACGCACCGGTTACGACCGATAATTGCCATTTTACTTACCAGCCTTCTTTTTGCTTTCATTCATTTTAATCCCTGGCAATTTACTACGGCATTCATACTGGGCTTATTTATTGGATGGATCTATTTTTACACCCGCGATATTATACTTGCCATTGCAGTGCACTTTTTTAATAATCTCTTTGTGGTGGCAACCATGTGGTCGTCAGGTAAGCTGTCGGAGGACAAAACCCATACTGTTTTGGATTATTTTTCAGGTGTAATGCAAACATGGATACTTATAATTTTCTCCATTACAATTCTATTGTTGTGCATTTTTTATTTGCAAGAAAAATTACGTTTATTGCAATTAAAGGGAAACGATGAGGAAGAAGATCTGGCAATCAACGAAATTCAACAAAATCAGTATTCAGATTCCTAAAGTCAAATTAAAAAAACCGAACTACCAAAAGCAGTCCGGTTTTTTATTAAATATTATTTTAATCAAAAGAAAGAGAAATTACGAATCTGCCTTTTCTTTCGCGATTTTTTTAGCCTTAACAGTTATCTCACTATTCTCGCTGTCGAAGTCTACATATATCTCATCTCCTTCCACCACTTTGGCCCTGATGATCTCTTCTGCAAGAGGATCTTCCAGGTACTTTTGAATGGCTCTCTTGAGCGGACGGGCACCAAATGCTGAATCCCAGCCTTTGTCTGCAATGTATTCTTTTGCAGCATCTGAAAGGATCACCTTATAGCCCAGTGCTTCAATCCGTGTATACAACATAGCGAGTTCGATATCGATAATCTTGAAGATATCTTCTTTCTGCAAGGATTCGAAAATCACAATATCATCAACACGGTTAAGGAATTCAGGTGCAAATGACTTTTTAAGAGCATTTTCAATTACACCTTGTGCAAAGTCTTTACTGGTTGATTTTTTAGCGCTGGTATTGAATCCTACGCCCATACCAAAATCTTTTAACTGACGCGAACCAATGTTGGATGTCATTATGATAATGGTATTTTTAAAATCAATTCTTCTGCCAAGGCTATCGGTAAGCTGTCCGTCGTCAAGCATTTGCAGCAACAAGTGAAACACATCGGGGTGAGCCTTTTCTATTTCGTCCAGAAGGAGAACAGAGTAGGGCTTACGTCTTATCTTTTCGGTAAGTTGTCCGCCTTCTTCATAGCCCACGTATCCGGGAGGTGCGCCAATCAAACGGCTTACAGCAAATTTCTCCATGTACTCACTCATGTCAATGCGAATAATGGCATCATCAGAGTCAAACAGGTGCCTTGATAATACTTTTGCCAGGTGGGTTTTACCCACACCTGTGGGCCCGAGAAAGATAAAGGAGCCGATTGGCTTGGCAGGATCTTTTAAACCGGCGCGATTACGACGGATAGACTTGACTACTTTTTTAATAGCGTCATTTTGTCCAATTACACTTTTTTCAAGATCAGCTTCCATACTGATAAGACGCTGGCTTTCATTGAGTGCAATGCGCTGAACCGGCACACCTGTAATCATTGAAACTACTTCCGATACATTCTGTTCAGTAACAGTTTCGCGGTGCAATTGCGATTCTTCTTCCCATGCACGTTTTTCTTTTTCAAGCAAGTCAAGCATTTCACGTTCCTGATCACGGAATTTTGCCGCCTGTTCATATTTCTGACTTTTAATGGCACGGGTTTTTTCTTCGCGCACATTATCAATTTTAGCCTCAATATTGATAATATTTTCAGGAACGCGAATATTGGTAATGTGCACTCTTGAACCAGCTTCGTCCATAGCATCAATAGCTTTATCGGGCAGATACCGGTCGGTAACATACCTGCTGGTTAAACTTACACAAGCTTTAATAGCTTCAGGTGAATATGTTACCAGGTGATGGTCTTCATATTTCTTTTTGATATTATTAAGTATTTCGATGGTTTCATCAGATGTAGTTGGGTCGATAAGCACTTTCTGAAATCTTCTTTCAAGTGCACCATCTTTTTCAATATGCTGCCGGTACTCATCAAGGGTAGTAGCACCGATACATTGGATATCGCCTCTTGCCAGGGCAGGTTTGAACATGTTTGAAGCATCAAGAGATCCACTGGCACCCCCTGCACCCACAATGGTATGCAGCTCATCAATAAACAGAATAACATCAGGTGTTTTTTCCAGTTCGTTAAGAAGTGCTTTCATACGTTCTTCAAACTGCCCGCGGTACTTGGTACCGGCTACAAGTGATGCAATATCAAGGGTAACAATACGCTTGTTAAACAACGCTCTTGATACTTTTCTTTGAACAATGCGCAGTGCAAGTCCTTCGGCAATAGCTGATTTACCTACACCAGGTTCACCTATAAGTATAGGATTGTTCTTTTTACGACGCGACAGGATCTGTGCAATACGTTCTAGTTCCTTCTCACGACCTACAACCGGGTCAAGTCGATCTTCCTCAGCCGCTTTGGTAAGATCACGGCCAAAGTTATCCAGTACAGGAGTTTTGGATTTGTCGGAATACTTCTTAAAGCCACCTCCAAAACCACCACCTTCCGATGTTTCATCCTCTTCTGAGCTATGTGATAGTTCACTGCGCGGATCCATTGGATCTATTCCGCCTAAACGTGTTTCGTCAGGATTATTTTTCAGATGAAAGATCTCTTCTTTTATATTGTCATAATCAACACCCTGTTGAAGTAAGAGCCGTGTGGCAAGGTTTTCTTTGTCTTTAAGGATAGATAACAGCAGGTGTTCGGTACCTATGATATCACTGTTAAACACTTTAGCTTCAAGATAAGTGATCTTAAGCACGCGCTCTGCTTGCTTAACAAGGGGTATATTCTCAACATTCCGGTTCTTTTTAGAATCGGTACGAATGGTTTTTTCGATATGAGATTTTATACGTGAGAGGTCAACCCCTAAATTTATCATTATCTGAACGGCAAGGCCTTCGCCTTCCCTGATAAGTCCGAGCAACAGATGTTCAATTCCAATATAGTCGTTTCCGTTTCGAATAGCTTCTTCACGACTGTAAGTAATGACATCTTTAACTCTTGGAGAAAATTTCGCTTCCATAATAAATTGCGATAGATATTGGATTCTTAAATTAAAATTCTTTCAAAATTATATACAATATTAACTAAAACCGCTCAAAGTTCTGCAATAATTATTCACAATAACTGTTACAAAGAACGAACAAACGGAAATGATGTTTTACAACGTACAAAAAACAAGTTATTCGCAGCATAGAATCATCAACTGTTTTTATTAACAAAAAAAATGCCGTTTTGTTAGCAAATTGCTTCGGATGTTAGTTCGCAGCACATCATTTTTACGCAAAAAAAACGTAATTTCGTGCCGTGAAAAACGTTTATTAAATCGATTAGAATAATACCAATATAAATAGTATGTCAGAAGAAAAAATAACCAAGGTTAATATTGAAGATCAGATGAGGAGTGCTTACATCGATTATGCGATGTCGGTAATAGTTTCGCGGGCTTTACCCGATGTGCGTGATGGTTTAAAACCGGTTCATCGCAGGGTACTTTTCGGAATGTCTGAACTAGGGATTCTGAGCAACCGTCCATACAAAAAATCTGCTCGTATAGTAGGAGAGGTGTTGGGTAAGTATCACCCGCATGGCGACAGTTCGGTATATGATGCCATGGTAAGGATGGCGCAGATCTGGTCGTTACGTTATCCTTTGGTTGACGGACAGGGAAACTTTGGAAGTATTGACGGCGACAGTCCGGCAGCAATGCGATATACCGAAGCACGTCTCAGAAAGATTTCAGAAGAAATGCTGGCCGATATAAACAAAGAAACTGTTGATTTCCAGCTTAATTTTGATGATACCATTGAAGAACCCACAGTTTTACCTGCCAAAGTCCCAAACCTGCTTATCAACGGAGCCAGTGGTATTGCTGTGGGTATGGCTACCAATATGCCGCCGCATAACCTTACAGAGGTGGTTGACGGAACCATAGCTTATATAGACAACCCTGAAATTACCATTGATGAACTGATGAGTTTTATCAAAGGTCCGGATTTTCCTACAGGTGGATTAATATACGGACACGAAGGAGTAAAGGAAGCCTATCATACCGGTAAAGGCCGTGTTGTAATGAGGGGAGAAGCCACATTTGAAGGAGAAGAAAATGGTAAACAGGTAATCATTGTAACTTCAATACCCTACCAGGTCAATAAAGCTGAAATGATCAAAAAAACCGCTGACCTTGTAAACGATAAGAAGATTGAAGGAATAACTGATATCAGGGATGAATCAGATCGTAAAGGTTTGAGGATCGTTTATGAATTGCGCCGGGATGCGGTTCCAAATGTAGTGCTTAATCAGCTTTATCAGCATACAGGCTTGCAGACTGCTTTCAATGTTAATAATATTGCACTTGTTAACGGCCGGCCTTTGCTGCTTACCCTGAAAGATATTATAAAACATTTTGTTGATCACCGCCATGATGTTGTAACCCGCCGCACCGAGTTCGAACTGCGCGAAGCACAAAAGCGGGCGCATATTCTGGAAGGGTTGATTATTGCTCTCAACAACATCGATGATATTATCGAACTCATAAAAAAGAGTAAAACTCCTGAAGAAGCAAGAAACGGACTTATTGACACCTACGATCTGTCAGATGTGCAGGCAAGAGCCATTCTGGCAATGCAACTTCAGCGTCTTACCGGACTGGAAATTGAAAAGATCAGGCAGGAATATGATGAGATCCTTAAAAAAATAGAACATTATAATACTATTCTGGGAAGTCTTGAAATGAGGATGCAGATCATCAAAGATGAATTGATGGAAATCAGGGAAAAGTATGGAGATAAAACGCGCACTGAAATAGAATATACTGCCAATGATTTTCGTATTGAAGATACAATTCCTGATGAAGACATGGTAATCACCATTTCTCACATGGGATATGTTAAAAGAACTCCGCTTACAGAATTCAGAACACAGGCAAGGGGAGGAACCGGTTCAAAAGGTTCTACCACCCGCGAACAGGATTTTGTTGAATATCTTTTCCACGCTACAAATCATAATTATCTTATTTTCTTTACTGAACAGGGTAAATGCTACTGGATAAGGGTATTTGAAATACCTGAAGGGGCAAAAAATACAAAAGGCCGACCCATTCAGAACTTGATTAATATCCCAGCCGATGATAAAGTAAAAGCATTTGTAAAAGTTAAAGACCTTACAGATGAAGAATATATTGAAAACAACTTCATAATTCTAGGCACCAAAAAAGGCATAATAAAAAAGACTTCTCTGGAAGCATATTCACGCCCTCGTGCCAATGGTATCATTGCCATAAACATAAGACCTGGTGATGAACTACTGGATGCTAACCTTACCGATGGACAAAGTGAAATACTCATAGCCGCCAAAAACGGTAAGGCCATTCGCTTTCCGGAAAAATTTATCAGGCCTATAGGTAGAAGTGCTTCAGGTGTAAAAGGCATAACCCTTGCCAGTGATAAGGATGAAGTGGTTAGCATGGTTTGTGTTAATGATGCTGAAAGTTCTTTGCTGGTGGTATCAGAAAATGGATACGGAAAAAAATCCTTTCTTAGTGAATACAGAATCACCAACAGGGGCGGTAAAGGTGTAAAGACTATTAACGTTACTGAAAAAACAGGCAAGCTTATTGCAATGGTTAACGTTAGCGATGACGACGAACTGATGATCATCAATAAATCGGGAATCACTATTCGCATGTCATTATCCGCCCTAAGAAATATGGGTAGGGCTACACAGGGAGTTAAGCTCATTAATCTGCGTAATGGTGATAAAATAGCAGCAGTAGCCAAAATTCAGGAAAAATCGGAAGATGAAACGGTGGTAAAACCCGACGAACTTCCAGAGAATCTTGATAAGCCTGATAATCAAATAGATGAGTAAAACAAATTGTTAATATAGTTCTAATAGATGGGTTGCATTGTAAATATAAAATATGCTACATTTGCAGTGCAACTAAGTATACCAAAACATAAAACTTTAAGAAAATGAAAAAATTAGCATTTTTATTGATATTGAGTGTTTTTGCTGTGGAGATGGTAAACGCACAAAGTAGAGAAGTAAGAAGAGCCAATCGCAGTCTCGGCAGGGGCGATCTTGAAGTAGCTCTTGAACATATCCAGAATGCGCTAAAGGATGAGTCTACAATGAATGATCCTGAAACGCATATAGTAAACGCTAAAATACACATGGAAATAGCTGGTTCAGAAGAACCTGAGTTTGCCAATCTGGTTGAAGAACCTTTAATTGTGGCATTTGAAGCCATGCAAAAGGCAAAGGAACTGGATGTTGACAACCAACATTTACTTGATATACAACAAACTAACCTGATGCTTTCAGAATATTTTTTTAATGCAGGTGCGATAAAATACGAAGACCAACAGTTTTCAGATGCAAGCAACTACTTCATGTATTCTTATAAGGTAAGTGAAACTTTTGGCTCAGTGGATACTGCAACTTTATACAATGCCGGCCTAGCCGCTGAAATTGCAGGCGAAGCTGACCGGGCATATGATATATATGTACAAGTTGAAGAAATGGACTATGACCAGCCATTCCTTTACAGTTCGCTGGCCAATATCAGCATTGCCAGAGAAAATACCGATGAAGCAGTAGAATGGATAAAAAAGGGTAGAGAAAAATATCCTGATAATCTGGATATGATTTTCGCAGAAGCAAATATTTACCTCAATACGGGTAACATCCCCGAAGCACGTCGTATTCTTGAAATTGCGTTGGAACGGGATCCCGATAATCCTAACCTGCATTATGCATTTGCGGTCAATTACGACCAGATGTCGAGAGATACACTTTTCAGTGAAGAGGAAAGGGAGTTTGCCTACAAGGAATCTATAAAGGCTTATGAAACTGCCATAGAATTGAAACCTGACTACTTTGATGCAATTTACAATCTTGGTGCTCTATATTTTAATGAAGGAATTGGAATGTTTGTGGAAGCTGAAAATCGCCTGAGAGAAACGATGGACTTCCAAGCTTACGAAGAAGAAGAAAAGAAAATCAAGGAAGTTTGGTTACAGGCACAACCATACCTTGAAGAAGCTTTTAATATGATTGATGAAGATGATGAAAATTATGAAGTGGTATTAAGATCGCTTCGTGAATTATACATGAGAACCGACCAGGATGAAAAACTGGAAGAAACAAATGAAATCTGGAATGAAAGATTTGGGAGTCCTGATGACGAAGAATAATTTTAATTTGTAATAAAAAAAGAAAAGGGTGGTAGTTTGTACACCACCCTTTTACCTAATATTTACAATTTAACATAATATAAATTATAAGACATTTATATGATTATCAAAAAAAATAAGATGTTTAAGAAATTATACTTTTCTTAAATTTGTGAAAACCTGATATCATCCTGAGAATTGAATATTTAAAACTTATCTGAACTGAAATGCGAATATGGGAAAATAAAAGGAAATGAAAAACTACATAACTTCATTCATATGTTTCTCAGAAATAAGGTCAGCAGCTTCTTTGGTAATCAAATTCGAAAAACAATTTATTATTGTGTAAGGATCAAGATTGAGAAAATCAGTTGCATTATCAACAAAATCTTTCTCCGGATGAAACATGCAAAAGAAATCATTATTATCATCATCTATGCATTCATTATCATCTTCAATAAATGATAAGTTTTCAATAAAAACGTTATGTGGATCAGTAAGAAAAACAAGTTCTAAAAAACAATCCTTTCTGTCGCAACAGAATTTCATTGAGATAATATCAGGATTTACCCAATCCTGATATTTCTTTTTAAAAGCCTGGGTTATGTTTAGTTTCTGGATCATAGGGCTTACCTCCTACTCTTTTGAATATATGCATCTGATAAGAATACTTATATGCAATATTCTAATTATGAACCAAAAGTAAAAAAGTTTTTAAATAAAACATTAAAATGAAAACGAAATAATTCAAATTGGTGATAACTTTTTGTTGTTTTACCGTTTAAATAAGTTTTTTAACCTAAATATTAATCTTTTTACTCACCAATAACAATAAGAT
>JBHEOF010000006.1:28458-42016 GCA_046261715.1 Bacteroidales bacterium | reverse complement strand
TTTTATAAGTAATAATTCCATTTTCAAGAACTACGATTACTTTTCCAAGGTAAACAGTATGATTATAAAAAACCTCATGCCGGTTACTTCCGGCTTGGCAACAACTACATTTCCTACAAAAACCGCATCTTCAATAATTTGAGATTCAGCACTTGAAAGTTTATTCAGATCATCAGTATTCAGATTATTTTTTTTATCATATAATTAAAAGGAAAACTATATTTATCAGATGGGGTTTGAAATATCAAAAATAATTTCGAAACGCTTTTCACCATCACGATCAAGGCGATAGGAAAACGCAGTAAAAGCTTCGTCAATGGAAACGGTCCATACATTTCTTCCGCCACCTTCGATAACCTGTGCTGTATATTCATCTGCAGGAAAATATTGTACAAATGCGTTACCCTGGTCATTTGCATACCCACCATACATCGATCCTTCTTCATGGGTGCCATCATCGTGCAAATGCTGATGCCTGAACCTTAGTTTACCTTCTTCTTTTAAAAATATCCAGGTTCGTGAGTGATCATCATCCACATGAAAAGGAATATGCATGTGGTCGTCTTCGCAAACACTAACATGCATGATCATTTCACGGCCGGCCCAGCTTTCGCCATGATGGCTTCTGTATACCTGCTCACCTTTAAAGGACTTTCCGCACAGGGTTTTCAGATTATCAAAAAACACCTGATGCACTCCGGATTCAAGAGCTTCGGTTTCCGTCATTGTTGTTTCTTCAGATGTTTTTTGCCTTTGACCGCAGTTTACAAACACCAATAACGTTAAAGCAAATACAGCGAGGGATAAAATTTTCTTCATCATTTGAAAGATCTCTTTATGTTACAGTTTCTAATACTTTGCTAATTTACTAAATATGATCATCTGTGATGATAAATTGTAAAAGTAAATACGGAAGCTTTAGTAATTTTGTCAAAACTATTTCGTTTTAACGATTATTTATTAGATGCGATAAGATTTTTTGAGTTGTATTTAATCGTAATAAAACAACCCTTAAATAACCCCTGATTAAAAATTAATCACATCATATTCTTAAATAAACCATATAATAAATAATTTAATACTTTTAGAAATATTTCACTTAAAATTTTTAACCCGAATATTAACATATATTAACTACAAAAAAAACTCTTTAGTCTGATCAAAACCTATTTTTGCAGCACATCTAAAAAAATAATTCAATAGCTATTATGGATATCAAAGAACTGAATGAACGGATACAACAGGAGAGCTCTTTCGTTGACATCCTGAGTATGGAAATGAAAAAAGTTATCGTTGGCCAGAAAGGAATGGTAGACAGATTATTAATCGGTTTACTGGCCAACGGACATATTTTGCTTGAAGGAGTGCCGGGACTTGCCAAAACTCTTGCCATTAAGTCTCTTGCAAATTCTATTAAGGCAAAATTTTCAAGGATACAGTTTACTCCAGACCTCCTCCCTGCCGACCTTATTGGTACGATGATCTATTCGCAGCGAACTGAGGAGTTCCTTGTAAAGAAAGGACCCATATTTGCCAATTTTATTCTGGCTGATGAAATCAACAGGGCTCCTGCAAAGGTACAAAGTGCATTACTCGAAGCTATGCAGGAACGTCAGGTAACCATCGGTGATCAAACTTTTCCGTTAGATGAACCCTTCCTGGTGCTGGCTACTGAAAACCCGCTTGAGCAGGAAGGAACCTATCCCCTGCCCGAAGCACAGGTTGACAGGTTTATGTTGAAGATAATGATTGATTATCCACAAAAAGACGAAGAAAAACTGATAATCAGGCAAAACGTTTCCGGGGAGTTTCCTGTAACTTCTCCTGTTTTGGATCCTGCTGACATCATAAAGGCACGGCAGGTAGTGCGAGATGTTTACCTGGATGAAAAAATTGAAAACTATATTACCGATATTGTTTTTGCTACACGTTACCCTAAGGACTACAGACTGGAAAAAATGGAGCCGCTCATAAGCTATGGTGGATCACCCCGTGCCAGTATTAATCTTGCGCTGGCTGCAAAAGCTTTTGCCTTCATCAAACGACGGGGGTATGTTATTCCTGAAGATGTCAGAGCCATTGCTCCTGATGTGCTTCGTCACCGCATTGGTCTTACCTATGAAGCTGAAGCAGAAAACATTACAACAGAGGATATCGTCAATGATATTTTAAATGCCGTAGAAGTTCCTTAATCATATGGAAACCAAAGAACTGATAAAGAAAGTACGGAAAATTGAAATAAAAACCAGGGGAATTTCCAACCAGGTCTTTGCCGGAAACTATCAAAGCGCTTTCAAGGGTCGTGGTATGGCTTTTACTGAAGTGCGTGAGTATCAGTTTGGTGATGATATAAGATCAATCGACTGGAATGTAACAGCAAGATTCAATCACCCTTATGTGAAAGTTTTTGAAGAAGAGCGCGAGCTAACTGTTGTTTTGCTTATTGATGTGAGTGGATCCAATGAATTTGGATCAAGAAAACAACTCAAGGAAGAAATGATTACCGAAATTTCTGCAGTACTAGCTTTCTCTGCTATAAATAACAATGATAAAGTAGGTGTGATTTTCTTCAGCAGTATCATAGAAAAGTTTATTCCCCCTAAAAAGGGAACAACACACATATTGAGAATAATCAGAGAACTCATTGACTTTAAACCTGCAGAGCAGGGTACTGATATAGCCGGAGCTCTGAAATACATGAGAAATGTTATCAAGAAAAAGTCGGTTGCTTTCCTTATTTCCGATATGCAGGACAAAGGTTTTGATGATGCATTATCTATTGTTGCAAAAAAGCATGATCTGGTAGGAATCCGCGTTTACGATCCTTTGGAAAGTGAAATACCCGCTGTTGGTTTGATAAAGATTCGTGATGCGGAAAGTGGAAAAATGATTTGGGCAGATACGTCAAGTAAAAGTTTCAGGGAAAATCTTAAAAACTGGAAAATGAACCATGAAAATTTCCTGAAAAATGCGTTTACCAAGGCTTCGGTTGATCTTACTTCCATAAGTACTGATCAGGACTATGTACCACCATTGATAGCTCTGTTTAAAAGAAGAATATAAAGATTCATGCATGATTGTATTAATTTCCGGAAAAAACAAGAAAGGAATATGAAGATTCCCGAACTTAGATATATTTTTTTAGTTCTTGTTTTGTTTTTATTGCAACCGACAATAAAAGCACAACAAATAACAAGCAGCATTGAGCCTCAGAAGATCTTCATAGGTGAACCGGTGCAGCTTGTTTTTGATATAAAATATCCGGATAGTCTGCAGCTGGAAATGCCGGTTTTTAATGAAAATATCAATTCTGTTATTGAAATACTACATCATGGTCAAACAGATTCACTTGAAGCTGTTGAACAGAACCAAAAACATCTGATACGCTCTTTAACAGTTACTTCCTGGGAAGAAGGCTTTCATCCCATAGAACCCATCACTTTCCTTTTTATATCCGGTACCGATACCCTTGAAACAGAAAGTGAACCTTTGTTGCTTGAAGTAGAAGAATTTCTCATTGATGAGCATACAGAACTGAAAGGCATTAAAGCCATCATGTCAGCACCTGTGACTTTCAGAGAGGTTTTACCCTGGGCTTTGGCTGGTATTGCTCTGATATTGTTAATTACAGCAATTATTCTTTACTTACGCAAGAGAAAACCGGTTGAAAAACCCACTACCATTTGGGAAAAACCGGATATACCCGCACATATAGCCGCAATAAGCAGCCTTGAGAAGTTAAAAGCACGCAAATTATGGCAACAGGGTAAGATCAAAGAATATTATAGTGAATTAACCGATATTCTTCGGCATTATATTGAAAAACGTTTCAATATAAATGCTATGGAAATGACCAGTTCAGAAATAATGGAATCATTCAGGAGCGGACAAATATCAGAAGAATCCGATGAAATACTCAGAGAGTGTTTACAACTCGCAGATCTTGTGAAATTTGCCAAACATTATCCTGAAAGCCAGGAGAATGAAAAATCACTTGAAAGTGCTTTTGAAATTGTAAATCTGACACGGGTCAAAAAGGAAGAAAACAATAATAATAATTGATATCGGAAGTTTTAAAGCCCTATAAGATAGATTATTAAATGATCAGTTTTTTATAAACAGAATATTGAAAATGTTCAACGAAATTACATTTGCATATCAGCCGTTTCTTTATTTTCTGCTGGTAATTCCTTTGCTCGTGGCCTATTATGTCTGGCGAAACAAATACCAGCAATCAGAAATGCAGTATTCGCATTCAGGATTTTTGAAAAATGTAAAAAAAAGCTTTCGGTTGTATTTCTTACATCTGCCTTTTGTGTTAAGAATGTTTGTATTGGCCCTGCTTATCATTGCACTTGCCCGGCCGCAATCAACTTCCCGAACACGCGATGTTACCGTTGAAGGTATTGATATTGTTGTTTCTCTTGATATTTCAGGTTCCATGCTTGCTGAAGACTTTAAACCCAACCGTATGGAGGCTGCCAAAGAAACTGCCATAGAATTCATTAATATGCGCCCCGGCGATAGGGTCGGTTTAACCATTTTTAGCGGGGAAAGCTTTACCATGGTACCATTAACTACCGATCATAATTTGTTAAAAGATTTACTGCGAAGTGTGCATACCGGAATGGTTGAAGATGGCACTGCTATTGGTGATGGTCTTGCCACAGCCATTAACAGACTTAAGGAAAGTGATGCCATAAGCAAAGTTCTGATTTTACTAACTGATGGCATAAATAACGCAGGCTCTATTGACCCGCTCACTGCTGCAGAAATTGCTCAAATGTACAATATAAGAGTGTATACAGTAGGAGTTGGGAGTACAGGACCTGTCCCCTATCCGTTTAAAACGCCCTTTGGTAAGCAATACCAGGAGGTTGAAATTCCAGTTGATGAAGTATTATTGCAAGAAATGGCAGAAATGACCGGTGGACTCTATTTCTGGGCCGACAATCAAACTGCACTTAGTGAAATATACAAAGAGATTGATCAACTGGAGCGCTCAAAAATAGATGTAATAGAATTTTCAAGAAAAACTGACGAATATTTGCCGTTGATTTTGCTGGCTCTCATTCTGGCTGGGTTTGATTTTTTATTGAGAAATACGTGGCTCAAGGTCACATCTTAAAAAAACAATACTTAAATAATATATTCAGATATGGATATACTCAGGTTTGAAAATCAGGAATATTTTATTTTATTTCCTTTAATACCTGTTCTGCTTTTAATCTTTCTTCGGGCTGTTTACATCAGACGCAAAAGATTAAAAAAGTTGGGCCATAGGCAATTGATTGCCCGCATGCTTCCTATGCGATCCAGTGCCAGGCCCTGGATCAGGTTTATATTATTTGCACTTGGATTTTCATCTCTCATTATGGCTGCACTAAACCCGCAAATAGGTTTTAAAACCGAGGAAGCACGCAGCAAGGGAATTGACATTGTGATTGCCCTTGATGTTAGCCGTAGTATGCTTGCAGAAGATATTCAACCCAACCGGATGGATAGAGCCAAATATGCTGTTTCACGTTTAATTGATCAACTGGAAAACGATCGGGTTGGGTTGGTTTCTTTTGCCGGCTCAGCTGCAACACAAGTACCTGTTACATCAGACCTGGATGCAGCAAGAATGATCCTGAGAACAGTAAATACTGAAACAGTGCAGATACAAGGAACTTCAATTGGCAGTGCATTAGAAAGAAGTTTATCAACATTTACCGGGCAGGATGATAAAAGCAGGGTTATAATACTTGTATCGGACGGAGAAAACCACCAGGATGATCCCATACCTGTTGCCCGCAGAGCATCTGAAATGGGAATAATAATTCATACTGTTGGAATTGGAACTACCCAGGGAGCACCTGTTCCGGTATACCGTGGGGGCCGGTTGAGCGGATTTCTCAGAGACAATGAAGGAAATACTGTAGTAAGCAGATTCGATGAACCCATGTTGCGAAATATTGCCCAACAAACGGGTGGAGTATTTCAAACAGGCACCGGTCCTGATCTGGGGCTCAATAAAATTCTCGAAGAAATCAGGTTGATGGAACAACAGGAATATGAAACTACACGTTTTTCTGAATATGAAAGCAGGTTTCATTACTTTATTGCACTGGCCTTGATTTTCTTTCTTGTTGAATTTTTAATTTCTGAAAGAAAAAATAAATGGCTTAATAAAATAAAACTTTTTGATATTTCGTGATGTCAAAGCAAACACTTTTAAACAATAATACACATTTTCATAAACTAAACCTTATGAATAACAAAGCTTTAGGATATATCATTCTTTTTATATTCGCTATTTTTTCTTCTAATACAATTGCATTATCACAAAATGTAAATCCTGACCTGAGAAAAGGTAATCGCGATTACAAAAATGAAAACTATTCCGATGCCGAAATGAATTACCGAAAAGCTTTGGAAGAGGAACCGGGTAATATTAAAGCATTATATAACCTGGCAAATTCGTTATACAAACAGGGTCGCTATGATGAAGCTACCAATATTCTGGAAGGAATAGCACAATCGGATATTGCAGATAGCAGGCGTGCCGATGTATATCACAACCTGGGTAATGCCCTGCTGGGTAATCAGCAAATAAGCGAAGGTATTGATGCTTACAAAAACTCACTTCGTATAAGACCTGATGATAATGATACCCGGTTTAATCTGGCTACGGCGATGAAGATGTTGCAGGAACAGGAACAACAACAGCAGCAGGATCAGGATGGTGAAGATGAGCAGGAGGATCAACAGGACAATCAGCAGCAGCCGCAGGATGGCAAAGATAACCAGCAGGAGCAGGAGCAACAACAGCAACCACAACCGAGACCCGATCAGATTTCCCCTGAGGATGCACAACGCATACTGGAAGCGATGAAACAGCAGGAACAGGAGATACAGGAGAAAATTGAAAGAGAAGAAAAGCAAGCAATACCGCAAAGACCGGTAAGAGAATGGTAAAAACTTAAATCTATGCAGAAGATACTTTTTTTGATAGTTGTACTGTTTTGGTCAACAGCAGGTATAGCAGATGACATTGAGTTTACAGCCTCTGCCCCTGCCAATGTTGCAGTAGGCGAGCGTTTTCGTATTGCTTTCCGGGTAAATGCCCGGCCATCGGATTTTACAGCACCTTCTTTTGAAGGTTTCAGGGTACTATCCGGTCCCAGTCAGTCATCTAGTACTTCTATGCAAATCATTAACGGGCAAACCACACGTACAGAGTCTGTTTCATATACTTATCTTTTAGAAGCGACCCGCGAAGGAACCCAAACCATACAACCTGCTACCGCACAGGTTGACGGAAAAGCTTATCGTTCCAATTCAGTTACTATCAATGTGGGTGCCGCTGCAACAGCACCACAATCAGCCGATACCGGCCAGAGCAGAACGCAGGATGAAACTCAGGTTACAGCCAGTGATATATTTATAAGAGCATCAGCAAATAATATGAACCCCTACCAGGGCGAACAGGTCATTATTACATATGAAATAGTTACGAAGGTGGGAGTTAGTCAGTACAATGTTGAAAAACTTCCCTCCTACAGAGGCTTTTGGTCAGAGAATATTACACAAACCGGTCCTCCCCAAACCCGAACACAAACGATAAATGGCGAAACATACAGAGTAGCAGAAATAAGAAGAGTAGCTTTGTTTGCTCAAAGGAGTGGTGAGATTTCCATTGAGCCTCTTGAAGTGGATATGGTTATTACTTTACCAGGACAACGCAGACGCCAAAGCCTTTTTGATGAATTCTTTGGCGGTTCTCCCTTTGATCAGCGGCAAATCAGGCAAACTGTTTCTTCCAATACACTCAAACTTAATGTAAAATCTTTACCTGTGCAAAATCGTCCTGCGGCATTTACAGGCATGGTAGGTACTGATTTTAATGTATCGGCTGATATTTCTACCACAGAGGTCAATCCCAACGATGCCATAAATTTGAAAGTAACAGTTTCGGGCAAAGGAAATATGCGCATGCTTGGGAAACCTGATTTTAATTTTCCGGCCAACCTGGAAGTTTTTGATCCCAATATAAATGATAATATCAGGAATAACCCTTCGGGTGTATCGGGTTCAAGAACTTTTGACTACCTTATGATTCCGCGCACCGGAGGTGAATTTGTAATACAACCTTACAACTTTGTTTACTTCGACCCCACAAGCAGTCAATATATCAGTAAAACTACACCTGAATTTAATCTGCTTGTAAGTGGCGATGACGCTTCGCCCGGAACTACTCCAGGAACCGTTAGCCAGGAAGATATAAGACAAATTGCTACCGATGTCAGATATATCTATACCGGACCTGTAAAGTTATTCCGTCAGGGAGATACCTTTTACGGAAGTCGTTTATTTGTTTTATTAATTATTATACCATTTGCTCTGTTTATCTTTTTCCTTATTTACCGGAGAAATTATATTAAGCTTCAAAGCAATGAGCAGCTTTTGCGAAATAAGAAAGCTGAAAAGCTGGCCAGAAAAAGACTTAAACTGGCAAAAAATTATCCGGATAAAGAGAAAGAATCTGAATTTTATGATGAGATTTTTAAGGCATTATGGGGTTATCTTTCCGATAAACTGAGCATTCCTGTTTCAATTCTCAACAAAGAAACTGTATCAGGTGCTTTTAAATCGCAAAAGGTACCACAGGACCTATCCGATAAGTTTATGAGTACACTAAATGATACGGAGTTTGCCCGCTTTGCGCCCGGTAAAAAAGAAATCCGCATGGCTGAAATTTATGATAAAGCCCTGCAAACTATTGTTACTATTGAAAAAGAGTTACGTGGCAAAAAGAAATAGAAAATTTATGAAAAGGACAGTATTGATATTTTTCATTTTTACGTTTGCAGGTATATTGGTTTACTCTCAAACCCCTGATCAGCTAATAGAAGAAGCCAATGAAGCATATGCCCGCAGTGAATATTCATATGCTGCAGAATTATACGAACAGGTTCTTGAAGCAGGATTTGTAGCGTCAGAGCTGCATTACAATCTGGGTAATGCCTACTTTAAAAATAATCGTTTAGGGCCTGCAATTTTGCATTATGAGAGAGCCCTCAGGCTTGATCCGGCGAACGATAATATTTTACACAATCTGCAAATTACCAGAAACAGAATAGTAGATCGTATAGATGAACGTCCAAAGCTATTTTATGAAAGATGGTGGCAAAATACTTACATGATACAGTCAGCGAACGGCTGGGGCATTACTTCCATTATTCTGCTGTTTTTATTTCTTTGTCTTACCGCTTTATATCTCTTTTCGCGCACCCGTGGTGTAAAAAAGACTTCTTTTTATTTAGCTGTATTTTTATTGCTTCTTCTGGTGTTTTCATTCATTTTTGCCCAAAAGCAATATAACAGAATAACAGCTGACAATGAAGCCATTATCATGAATCCGAGAGTTTCTGCAAAAAGCTCTCCTTCTCCGCAAAGTCCGGATCTTTTTCTGGTACATGAAGGCACTAAGGTTTATATAAGAAGCAGCATCGGAGATTGGCTGGAAGTTGGTTTACCTGATGGCAATGTTGGATGGATAAAAAAAGAAACTCTTGAAGTAATTTAGGTTTGCATCCTACCGGAATTATTATGTATTTTAGTTGTTTCTTTAGAAAACCAAAATCAAATATGCATGGAAGATGTTCAAAGTTTGGTTCTTCATGTTGATAATTACGCATTAAGCGCATTTATCGGTTATCTTGTATTGATTGTAATTGTGGGTGTTCTGGCTGCAAGATTTTCATCACAGGGAATCAGCAATTTCTTTATCGGTGGTCGTAAAATGAGTATGCTGGTGGTAGCTTTGTCAGCTGTGGTTAGCGGACGCAGTGCATGGCTATTACTGGGATTTACAGGCATGGCTTATACAATGGGGTTATCAGCTTTGTGGGCTGCTGCAGGCTATATCATAGCTGAGTTTTTTCTTTTCTTTTTTTATGCCCCACGTATAAGGCGGTTTAGTGAAAACTTTGATTGTATTACCATACCTGACTTCTTCGAAGAACGGTTTGCAGATAAAACAGGTACCATCAGGACTGTGGTTGCGGTTATAATAATCATTTTTATGTTAGCTTATGTATCAGCACAGTTTGTTGCCGGTGGAAAAACCTTCAGTGCCAGTTTTCAGCTAACACAAAACCAGGGTTTACTGCTTACGGCCGTTATTATTTTGTTTTATACTGTAATGGGTGGTTTTCTTGCAGTAAGTGTTACCGATACTATCCAGGGATTTATCATGATCATTGCACTTGTAGTTTTGCCAATTATTACAATCATACATTTGGGTGGATTTAGTGCCTTTTATGAGCAGGCTTCGCTTATACCCACCGAAGGAGGGCGGTTTACCGGTGCATTTTCACTATCAGCCGGGGCACTAATCGGGTTTTTAGGTATCGGACTGGGTTCGGTTGGAAATCCACATATTATTGCCCGTTATATGTCAATAAAAAATCCGGCAAAACTAAAAATGACTGCCATGGTAGGCACAGGAGCTAATATTCTAATGGCCCTGGGTGCACTGGCAACGGGAATGGCAGGTAGAATCTATTTTCCTGACCTGAATTTTCTGCCAGGAGCAGATCCTGAAAACCTCTACCCTACTCTTGCGGGCGAGCACTTGCATCCAATTATGTTTGGGGTGGTTATAGCTTCAATTTTTGCAGCCATCATGTCAACAGCTGATTCACAACTTCTCGTTGCTGCATCGGCCCTGGTAAGGGACATCTATGAAAAGATGATTTACCGGCACAAGGAAATTTCACAGCGAAAACTTGTTTACATCAGCCGCTGGTTTGTGGTATTTCTTGTAATTGCAGCATTGTTGCTGGGTTTCGTAGCTGAGCAACTTGTATTCTGGCTGGTGCTTTTTGCATGGGCCGGCCTCGGTGCTGCATTTGGTCCTACATCTATACTTGCCTTATACTGGAAAAATGTAACAAAAGCAGGTATAATTTCGGGAATAATTACCGGTGCAGCTACTGTTATAATTTGGGTACGGGTTGATTTTCTGAAAGATATGATATATGAACTTGTACCTGCATTTACTCTGGCTCTTCTGGTAACATGGGTGGTAAGTCTTTTTACTCAGAAAGCTGATAATAACGAAGAAATATTCAATCAAATTATTCATACAAATCAAAAATAAACACCATGAAAAAAATATGGATCATTTTCATTGCTGCAGCCGTTTTTGCCTGCCAGCCAAAACAAAAGGAAACCTTTATCATTAATGGATCAATAAACGGATTTGATAAGGGAAAAGTATATCTGCAAGACAGGGTTGACGGTTTAATGGTAAA
This sequence comes from Bacteroidales bacterium, assembly GCA_046261715.1. GTDB lineage: Bacteria > Bacteroidota > Bacteroidia > Bacteroidales > UBA7960 > SKVR01. The sequence goes on along the minus strand of JBHEOF010000006.1, from coordinate 30,713 downwards.
TGTTGACTCAGCTGAAGTTAAAAACGGAAATTTTAGCTTCTCCGGAGAATTAAAACATCCTGAGATCTTTTATCTGAATATTGATGGTGTTGCCAGTCGTCTTGCTGTTTTCGTTGAAAATGCAGACATTGTAGTTGATATTGATGCCGAAAATCCTTCACAATACCAGGTAAGCGGTTCAAAATCGCACGAAATCTTTACCGGGTTAGATGATGTTGTGCAACCCTTTGATGAAAGACTGCGGTTTGACCAGGAAGAAATTCAAAAAGCAGTGAAAGAAAATAATGAGATGCTCGCCGATCAACTTCAGGAACGCTATGAAGAAACTGAAAGACTTAGAAAGCAAGCTGTATTGGATTATGTGAACCAGTATTCCGATCAACCGGCTGCAGTTTTTATTGCAATAAGACAATTAAGTCATGGACTTAATCATGAAGAATTGCAGGAAATACTTGATATATTTGATTCAGAACTAGCCGGATCAAGATATTATGATGATCTGGCAGGCCGTGTTGCCGATCTTGAGAGAGTGGCTATCGGAAAACCTGCAATTGATTTTACCCTTCCCGATCCAGAGGGAAATGAAATTTCACTTTCTGATTATAGAGGTAAATATGTATTGCTTAGCTTCTGGGCATCGTGGTGCCCATATTGCCGGGCTGAGAACCCGAATCTTGTCAAAGCATACAATGAAATTGATTCAGAAGATTTTGAAATAATAGGGGTATCGCTTGACAGAACTCATGAGGCATGGGTGAAAGGAATTGAAGAAGATGGGTTGACCTGGCCGCAGGTTAGTGACCTGGAAGGCTGGAGAAGCGAACCGGCAGGTGAATATGTTGTTCGCAGCATCCCACAAAATATTCTTATCGGACCTGATGGTACGATTGTGGCAAGAAATCTGAAATACGAGGAATTGACAGAATTAATTCCCAGATTACTTGAATCTGTCTAGAATTTTTGCTGATCAGAAAATGTAGCGAACCATCAATAAGATGTGATTATTGATGGCCGGATCCAGAGATGCCGAAGGTTTTCCATATACGTCAAACTCTTCGGCATATACTGCATTATAGAAAGAATATTCTGCACCAAAGCTCATGTTTCCTTCTTTATAAAGAACTCTTGGAGATATCCTGAAAAGAAAATGAAGATCATCGTAACGCGATAATCCTGCAATTGGGGTATACAGATTTTTTGATCCCAGATTCTCAGTATAACCGGCAAATATTCCCCAGTCAAATCCGGCAAGACCTGTTTCTATATCAGCCCAAAGTGAAAGTGTTCGTAAGTTTGAATAATCATAATCACTGTTCCAGTCAATGGTTTCTGATGTACCTCTTGCCCCGTAACCACCAATCATGATAAAATGTGAAAGATTTTCACCATACATACCTTCAAATTTGAAATCAAATTTTGAAGTTGTAATTCTTGAGAATGCCTGAACGTTATAAGATCCAATGGTTTTGTCAGTCGCTACACCTCCGTCGGTAATATCTCTGGGAGATAAAAATTTGTATCCTGCGGTAATGCCGGCCAAAAAGCCTGGAGACGGTTTGAAACGCAATTGAAATACAGATTCCGGTAATCCTGAATTTCTTTGCTGATCTGCAGGACCAGCACTATTATGATATCCATGTACAAGAAAAGATACTGAACCGGTGATCATATCTGAAATGTTTTGTGTAATTCTTACCTGTGGTGAACGGTTTAAAGGGTGAAAAGGCACAGCTGCTGCAAATGAAACAGTTTGCGGAAAACAATCCAATACAAATGCCGGATGAAATGCATTTCCCAACAACAGTTCAGAATTTTCCCAGTTCATACGTATAAAGGCTTGCCTGAGTCTTAACATTCTGACAAGATCCTGCCGGATACCAAAAAAATCTGTTTCAATTTTACCTGATATTCTGGCACCCAAAACTTCCGGTCCCTTAATATCTAATCCAAAACGTGAGTGAACTGACAACATATTAAACTTGCTCCTTTTGTTTATATCATTGCCATTGATATCGTATTCCGGTTTTTTGGGGAAAAGATAAAGTTCACCATCCCGGGTGTCAAGTGACCGGTATGTATCATAAATTATCTCATAATTTATATAACCATAAGGTTTAACGCTGATGGGAATTTTTTCTGCTTTTACAGCCTTAAAGGAAAGAATCATAACGGCAGAAAAATATAATATCTTTTTCATAGGTTTGATATTTTTAAAGTGCCAAAGTTATTGAATTCAAACCAACTGTCATAAATAA
>JBHEOF010000006.1:21235-28448 GCA_046261715.1 Bacteroidales bacterium | reverse complement strand
CTCTTTAATTATCTTCTTCCGCGGGGTCTTTGATCATTATAGCGACCTTCGCCACGTGATGACTGGTTTCTTTTAAGGTTTCTCTGCTCAAAGCGTGGACGGTTTGCTGTGCGGCTGTCGAAAAATGTTCTTTGCTCAGGAGATAAAATCTCTCTGATGCTTTGGTGGTGAGCTTCATTGGCTTTCATCCGCTCAGCTCTTAAATCGGCCATTTGATCAATTACCTTTTCAATTTCCTTCATATCAGGATTTGCTGCCAGACGAAGTGTTCTTTTACTAGCTCTCAGTTCATCCATTTGAGCCCTAAAGGCTGTAGCCTCACTCAATCGCTCTGTTTGTATTGCCTTGATTTTTGTTTCCTGCTCCTGTGTTAGTTCAGGAATATCAAGACACATGCGTGCACCATCCTGATTGCCTCTTGGGCTGCGTTGTGCAAATGCATCAATATTTAATGCAAAAAAGAATACGAGTGTAATTACAAAAAAATTTCTTGCTTTCATGATCATCAAATTTATTGGGTTAATATTTACGATTTTGGTTCTTTGATGATCAAAAATGGAAGAGGTTTAATCGGAGATAAAAAATATTTTACTGAAAATGGGAAAAAATCTGCGATAAGGAGTGTAAAAGTTTACAAAACCTGATCAATAAGGCTCATTGATGAATTTCTCAAGAGTTTGTTCTTCGAAATAAGACTTAAACTGCTCAGTAACATCTTTTACCATGCCCCCCAGTAGACACTTATCAAATGGACATATCTGCCGATCGAGGGGACATTCCGGAGTTTCAATTTTTCCTTCGATGGCCTGGTAAATATCAAGGAGTGTAATTTCAGACGGATGGACATTAAGTATAAAACCCCCACTTGGTCCTCTTACAGATTTCAGGTAATTATGTTTTACCAATTGCTGCAGTACCTTGGCAAGATGATTTCTTGATGCACCCATTTCCCGGGCGATCATATTAACATTGATATGTGAATCGGATTTTGCTATAAGCACCATGGAATGAATTGCCAATGATGCTGCTTCTGAAAGATGAACAATTTTAGCCATTATTTGGAATTAAGAAAAAAATATATGAACTGGTTATTTCTGAAAAGGTTTAAAAAGTCATTTTTCGCACCTCTACGCCATCTATGGTATGTAACTCATTTTCCAGCCGGCCACATTCTTCCATATTACCCATTAACTCAAGTATGATCAGTCCTGCATCTCCTGCTTCAGGAATATCAAGCTCGTTGAGCCCCAGCCGGGTTTTTATACTGCAACCGTATTTTGTAAAAACTTCCTGAAGGCGCGTTGCATGCTTTTCCTTTTCTTTTACCATTAAACCTAAAATCATAAGTTGATCCATGATTGTAAATGATTTAGTTTGTTACTCCCTGAATTACGTGAATTAATTTCCGGTATTTTTAAATTTCATGATTTGAACTTCCACCCCTCCAATATCTTCCAATTCGGTTTGAAGTTTATTCCACTGTTCGGGATCGCCCTGCAAAACCAGGAGAATTGTACCTACCCTGCTGCAAACATCTCTTGAAAGTTCGTGAAACCCCAGCCTGGTGCGAATAGCAGCCGCATATTTACTGAGTACTTCCTGGGCTTTACCCGCTTCTTTGATACGGTCATAGACCATAACTCCCATTATTCTTGACTGTTGCATATCTGTTTTTTTTTATTTACAATGAATCAAAAATACAAATCACGTTTACCTTCTTTTACCAACTGAACCTTTTCCTTTAGTTTTTCCACATTTTGGTTCTGAGCCAGTTCAGATATTTTCTGGTTAATTAATTTATACCCATTTTCTTTGGTATCTTTTGGTGCGTAATCTTCAAGATACTCTGCCAGCGTGAGCAGTGCATTGGGTGAGCAAAATCTTTTGATAAACCCCGGCACAGAAAATTCCATAAAATGCTCACCTGTGCGGCCTAGTCTGTAGCATGCAGTGCAAAAAGATGGAATATATCCAGTTTTGATAAGCTCATCCATAATCTCGTTCAATGAGCGATTGTCATTGATTTGAAACTGCTCCATGGATAGATCCTGGGTATCTTTTTTGGCTTTGCTGTATCCACCCAACTCAATATTTGTTCCTCCATCAATTTGCGACACCCCAAATCTTAAAATCTGATCGCGTATATGCCTGGGCTCACGGGCAGTAAGTATCATTCCGGTGTAGGGCACTGCCAGGCGCAGTATTGATACCAGTCTTACAAATTCATCATCCGTTACAAGATGATCCTTATTTATATTAAGAGAGAGAGCATTCTGAATTCTTGGAAAACTAATGGTATGCGGCCCTACATTATAAACTGCTTCAAAGTGGTTCACATGCCGCACAAGACTCAGTACCTCAAACCGCCAGTCATAAAGTCCGAAGAGTGCACCAATTCCTACATCATCAATACCAGCTTCCTGGGCGCGGTCAAGTGATGTAAGCCGCCAGTCGTAATTTCTTTTAACACCCCCAAGGTGTACTTTTAAGTATGTGGGTTCGTGGTAGGTTTCCTGGAAGATCTGGAAAGTGCCAATACCTGCATCCTTTATGGTGCGAAAACCATTTATATCAAATGGAGCGGCATTTATATTTACCCTTCGTATTTCACCGTTATCGTGCTTTGCACTGTAAACAATCTTAACGGTTTCGGCAATAAAATCGGCAGAATATTTCGGATGTTCACCATAAACAAGAATCAATCGCTTATGGCCCTGATCAATAAGTGCTGTAGTTTCACCAATGAGTTCTTCCCGACTTAAAGTAATGCGTTTCATGTCTTTATTTTCGGCTCTGAAACCACAGTACTGGCAATTATTTGTGCACAGATCACCTACGTAAAGCGGGGCAAAAAGCACAATTCTTTCACCATAAACTTTTTCTTTAAGCGTTCGGGCGCCTTCCTTTATCTCTTCAATCAATTCAGGGTCATCAGCGTTAAGCAATATGGCAGTTTCTTCGAGTGATAAACGCTTTTTTTCAAGAGAAGCCTTTATGATCTCTCTGATCCGGCCTTTATCTCCTTTGGCTGTATTGATAAAATTCCATATCTCATCAGGATCAATGAATGGTTTCATTCGTTGATCCTTAATGCTGTAATTTTCAGGATGGTATATCATAACAATTGTTATTTCGGTAATTACGGTACAAAAATACGGAAATTTGAGGCAACATAATAACTTTTTATGGTCAGATTGCCTTATTTTCTTAATGTTTCAGATCGATGGTATCCATTTCAACTTTTAACCCATCATAAGCCAGAAAAATATTTTCCGGCAAGTTTTGTTCAATACTTTTATGAAGTCCTATAAAGTGGCTTAAATGAGTAATATATGCTTTTCCCGGATTTACTTCTTTGATTATATCAATAGCCTCCTGAAGTGAGAAATGGGAGATATGCTTTGATTTTCTGAGAGCGTTAATTACGAGTATTTCTGATCCTTTTATCTTTTCCTTTTCTTTTTCTGATATATAACTTGCATCGGTAACATAAGAGAAATTCTGAATCCGAAAACCAAATACCTTTAGTTTATGGTGCAGTACTTCAATAGGAATAATATCCACATCATCTACCTTAAATTTGCTGTTATCAATAATATGAAAATCAAGCTGAGGAGCGCCAAAGAAGCGCTTCTCAGTGAAAATATAAGGAAACTCACGTCTGATTGAATTCATTACTTCTTCACTGGCATATACATCCACTGTTTTATTTAACACATAATTGAAAGCTCTTACATCGTCGAGACCTGCAATATGGTCGCGGTGTCCGTGTGTAAAAATTATTGCAGATATATCCTCAACTTTCTCACGGATCATTTGATAACGAAAATCGGGACCACAGTCAATTATATAATTATGACCGTTTATTTGAACCATAACAGATGTACGTAACCTGTGATCGCGATGATCATTGCTTTTACAAACATTGCAATCACAAGCCACCACCGGAACACCGGTTGACGTTCCGGTTCCCAGGAAAGTTATCTTAAGATTACTGTTTTGGTTCATTGACATTGTACCCGTAATATTTACAATCAGTAAAGTAATTCGTCAATATCTTCTTTTGCTTCTTCAAGTTCAGCCATATCAACTTTATCATCTGCGAAGGCTTCAGGGCCTTTGATTTTCTTATAAAAATAAATTGTAACCCTCACGTCATGAAGCAAAACATTATCATATAAAAGAGTGGTATCTACAATTCGCTTTCCACTGTGATCTTCTCTGATAATACTCATAGATTTAAGAAACTCATCACTGCATATGGTGCTTGTGGCATAAATGCCGGGAGGTGGTATAAGTTTTTCTTCTTCTCTGTTAAAGATCCTGAAGAATTTTTGGTTTTTCATATCTTTTAAATCGGGTGAATCGCAGAATTGTCCACGTACAATATACTGGTGGTCAAGGTATGCATTTGCTCTCATGATATTTCCTTCCAGTAACGCTTTGCGGATTTTAGTTGAACTGACCGTTTCATTCTCAATATCCTGCAAAGGAATATCTTCTACCCTGAAATCAAGATCCTGGCTTAGCTTGTAGAGATATGAGAAATCACCGGAACGGTTATAGCCAAAATGATGATTTTGACCTACAATAATGACTTTTGCCTTTAATTGACCAATCAATATTTCGGTTATAAAATCATGAGATGTTGTTTTTGAAAATTCCTTTGTGAAGGGAATAATGACAAGATTATCGAGTCCTGTTTTGGAAAGCAGTTTGATTTTCTCATCCTGGGAGTTGATAAGTTTAAGATCTTTCTGCTCTGGATATAATACTTTCCGCGGATGTGGATGAAATGTAACCAAAGTTGACTCACCACCTATTTCTTCAGCAATTTGCTTCAACCTTTCAATAATAGCCTTATGACCAATGTGCACACCATCAAAAGAACCTGTTGTAATAACGGTATTTTTTATCTGTTCCATTGCTTCGTGTGTATCATGAAAAACTTTCATTTTTTATCTCTGTTTTTGTTAGTGAAAAAGTAAATAAACTTACACATCCTGTTTAACTAAGAATGCCAGCTTTTCAAGAGAAGTAACAATATCATATTCTTCCAGAAAAACTCCTTCAGGAACTGTAAGGGGTACTGACGTATAATTCAGAATTCCTTTTATTCCGGCATCAAACAGCATTTTAGCTACCTCATGAGTTGCTTCCGGTGCTACTGTAAGTACGGCAATTTTTATTCTTTCTACCGGAAGAATTTCATTTAGTCTGTTTACATGATGGCATGGAACCCCAGCGATAATACGATTGGCCTTTTGCATGTCGTTATCAAATGCTGCAACAATTGACAGACGTTCTCTTTTGCCTGAAAAGTAACTTGTTATTGCCCGTCCAAGGTTACCCATACCTATAATGGCTACTTTTTGCGGTTCTTCGCTGTCAATAATCTTACCAATCAGGCTAATCAGATCTTTTATCACGTAACCTTTGCTTTGACTGCCCGAATAGCCGATCAACATGAGATCGCGACGTACCTGCACGGGAGTAAGATTCATCATGCGGGCAAGCTCGTGTGAATATACATTAACTTTACCTTCATTTATACTGTTAAAAAGAATTCTCCTGTATTGGCTGAGACGTTCAATGGTCTTTCCTGGAAGGTCTTTGCTTTTTTGTGGGTCCATTGGATGTAAATAAATATTTGTAATTAATTTTCCGGAAACCTTATGGTAAATGTGCTTCCACTTCCGGGTTCACTTTCTACCAAAATTTTTGCATTGTACAGATCGGCAATTTTTTTTACTATAGATAAACCCAATCCTGTACCGCTTATATGTTTTGTTTGTTCACTTTTAATGCGAACAAAATCTTCAAAAAGCTTGTCAATATCTTCTTTTTCCATCCCAATACCTGTATCACTAACATTAAGTATAATTTCATTTTTCTCCTTCTTAAGTGTGAGATCAATACGTCCACTTTGTTTATTGTACTTTACTGCATTGGAAAGCAGGTTGTTGAGAATTATATCTAGCTCCTGAAGATCTGCTTTAAGTGTTATTTTTTCATTACAGTTTAAATGTATGTCAATATCCTTTTGAATACAAAGGGGTTGAATCAAGTCAATAGCTTGTTTGGCTATCTCGCACAAATAAACAGGTTTTATGTTTCGTTGTTTTTTACCCGACTCAATTTTTGTAAAATCAAGCAAATCCATAATCAGATCTCTCATATCCTGCACCCTTGCCAGGGAACGCTGAATCATTTCAGCATAATCATCAATGTTATCACCTTTCTTTTTTGCTTCCATAAGTTTAAGATACCCCTCAATGGCATTGATAGGTGATTTTAACTCGTGGGAAAGGACTGATAGAAACTGAAACCTGATTTGTTTACCTTCCACCTGCAGTTTTTGGGTCATTCGTCTGAGAAACAATTGCTTGGCAATATTCTCAAGACAACTTCTCAATTCTTTGGGTGTAAACGGTTTAGGTACAAAATCATAAGCCCCGCTTTTGGTTGCTTTTACTGCAAGATCAAGTGATGCATATGAGGTAATCATTACCACTATGGCATCAATACTTTGACTTTTAATATACTCAAGTACTTCAACCCCTTGAATCCCCGGCAGCTTATTATCAAGAAGTACAATATCAAACAAGTAATTATCCAGTAATTCGATACCCTCCTCTCCTGTTGCAGCTTCAAGTACATCAAATTCGAAGTCTTCATCCATGAAAGGATAGCTTACCGTAAAACTTTCCAGGATACGTTTGATACCACTTCTTATTCCAGGTTCATCATCAACCACAAGCAGGTTTAGCTTTCCCATTGCTTATATTTTGAGCAATTTATTGATTTCCTTCTGAAGCTGATCATTTCTGATACCTTTATCGAGAAAAAGATCTGCTTTGATCCACTGACGATCTTCTTCCGATTCAACATCAAATAATAATCCTGTTTCTGCCGTAACAGCAGAAGCAATGATGATGGGCACATCAGGATATTTGTTTTTTATCAGATGACAAAGGATAAATCCTGTATCCTGATTTTCCATCATTAAATCAAGTATTGCCAGATCAGGTTTCATTTTATCAACGATATTTTCAGCTTCCTGCTGTGTTTGTGCAGCAATAACTTCAAAACCCATATCTTCCAATGCTATGGTAAGCTGAAATAGGTAATCAGGATCATCATCAACCAGTAAAATCTTTTTTTTCTCAATTTTAAGCATACCTGTATTTTTTTATCAATCATCAATGTGCAT
>JBHEOF010000006.1:13070-21225 GCA_046261715.1 Bacteroidales bacterium | reverse complement strand
CTGGAAGGCTCACATAAAAACTGGTTCCGCAAGTTCCTTTCTCAGGATCAGTGTTTGAATCAACCTTTATATTTCCCTTATGCATTTTTACAATTCCATAAATGATCGGCAAACCTAAACCGGTTCCTTTACCATCTTCTTTGGTGGTGAAAAAGGGTTCAAACATCTTCTCAAGGTTTTCAGAAGAAATGCCGGTGCCAGTGTCTTTAACTATAAATACCAAGCCCTCTGATGTACTGGAATCATCTTCTACCTTAATAAGCAATTCGCCACCATCAGGCATAGCATCCACTGCATTTTTAGCAAGGTTTGCAAATACCTGAACCATTTGATCATGATCACAGGCAATTACATCCTGGGGGGTATCCAGTTCTATCTTCAAATCAATATTTGAAGGTATCATTAAAGCCTTCAGGCTGTTTTTAATAAGCGATCTGATTTTTACCTCAGTAATATTTACCTTGCTTTTTCTTGCAAAGTTAAGCAATCCACCCACAATTTTCTTGCATCGGTCAGCCTGATCAACAATAAGTTTAAGATCTTTGTAATGAGGTGAATCGGGCTCAATTTCATCAAGTAAAAGATGGGCATACATGATCACTACCCCAAGCGGATTATTTACTTCATGCGCAATACCGGCAGCCAGCTGACCCATTGATGCAAGTTTTTCAGATTGCTTGAGAGCATCCTGAGTAGATGCAAGTTTTTTATTGGAAACATCAAGTTCGGTAATATACTTGTGCAGCTTATCAATGGTATAGGGCAAACACATTTCTGTTTCTGCAATTCCTTTTAAAATAGCCACTGCATGCTCATGACAGGTATCGTATCCGCAAGCTGTACAGTTAAGTTCATCATCCTGGCTCCTGATACCTAACCTTTCTTTAACTTTATTAATCTCATCTTCAGAAAATTCGGAATGATAGCGTTGATCATCAGCTATAAAATACCTGTCAAGCTTTACATTTGAATATTTCTCTTTATTTCTCTCCCATTCATCAAGATCAAGCCGGTCAAATTGTCTTTTTGCAAAGTTGCTAATGTTTTTTCTTTTAAGAAAAAACTGCTGGCGACTGCTCATTCCCGGGCCATTGATACAACCGTTACAACAAAGCAGATCAAATAGTTTGGCTTCAAGATATCCCTCTTCAAATTCTTTTAACACTTCAGTGATATCCTGCCTGCCTTCTGCAACAACAATTTCTCCGTTCAGGAAATCTTCTTCAAGGTCAACAGTTTGCAGCATTCCACCACTTATAGGAAATACTGATCCCTTGCCTGCAACAGGCTGATCGAATTCTGAAGGTACGATATCAGGATGTTTGTGGGTTATATTTTTCTCATCAAACATTCTTCTGAGTTCGGTAAAGGATATCACTTCATGAACTGTGTCTTTGAACTGACCCAGGGTGGCTTCATTTTTTTTGGCAATGCACGGACCTATAAATACAATTTTTAAATCCTTACCATGCATTTCATGAAGAACCCTTGCAGTAGCAATCATTGGAGATACAATAGGTGCCAGCGATTTAACTATTTGCGGATGATGTTTTTCCACATAAGATACTATGGCGGGGCAACTGGTAGAGATATAGGGTTGCTTCTGATTCTTCTTAAGCAACTCTTTATATTTATCTGCAACAAGTTCAGCACCAAAAGCAACTTCATTAACATAATCAAAACCCAGCATTCTTATCATACCCACAAGTGTTTGATAATCTGAAATATCAATAAACTCACCGGCCACACTGGGAGCAATAATTGCAGCCACCTTATCTTCACCGCTTATAAGTTTTTTCACTCTGTCGATTGCAAAGGAGAACATTTTGGCATCTCTGCTGCAAACCTTAACACAGTTTCCACATGCAATACACCTTGTTGCAATTATTTCTGCCTGGCCATTCACAATACGTATGGCTTTTGCCGGACACTCTCTAACACAGGTATAGCAAACCTTACAACGATCTTTAACCGTATAAATAAATTGGTTTTTTTGTTGAGGATCCATATATGCTATATCTTGTTTTTTAAAATTAACCGGTTGTATTTTTTGCCGGTTATTTTATTATATCTCTTTGTTTGAAGCGGGTAAGTAATACTTCTTTTTCTTCTTCGTGAGCCATACGAACATTCAAATACTCCATCATATTTATGTTTTGAGATGGCTTTTTGGATTTTATACTTTTCTCAAGATCCTGACTCGTTTTTTTGCGTGTTTTATGTTTATCATGATAGTGATAAACCGGTTGTCCTCCGCCACCAGCGCAACCACCCGGACAAGCCATTACTTCAACATAATGAATGTCTTTTCTTTTCTCTGCTGAAAGCTGGTCAAAATATTTTTGTGCTTCTGCTATTCCGCTTACCCAGGCAAAGCCGAATTCCTGTTTTCCAATTGTAATTTTAACTTCCTTTTTGCTGCCGGGATTCTTAGGCGGAGTGAATTTGGCACCGGTTTTTTTGTCTCCGTTAATCAGATGATTCAAATGCATTGCTACAGACTCCGCTTTCCCGCCGGAATAAGATACCTGATAGCCGGCGGCGGATGATTGATTAAAAGGATCATCAGCAGTAACCGGATCTAAACGAAGCAGGTTTATGCCGTAACTACGAAGCATTTTCAAAAACTCCCTTACGGTTAAAGTAGCATCAACTTCCGATTCACCTTTGCGTGTGTTTTCCTCTCTTGAACCTTCAAACTTATTGGCAACACAAGCCATTAGGGAAACAGTATATAGCTGCTGTTTTTTCTTTTCAGCCTCAGATCTTTCGTGATTCTTAACTGTATAACCCATCAACTGCTGAGGCGATTTTACTGAGGAAATATCTGAGATCATTTCCGGAACAAATTCTTCAGCATATTTAATCCATGCAGGACAACAGGAAGAAAACAATGGTGTTACTGTGTCTTTTTTCTTACTCCTTTCCAGCAATAGCGAAGCTTCAAGGTGAATATTCATATCCACTGCCCAACCCAGGTCATACACTTTCCTGAAACCCATACTCTTTAAGGCAGCAATGATCAATCCTGCAGGTTTATCTGAAGGTTTTAGGTTGAAATGATCGGTTACTGATGCCACAAAAGCAGGTGACAAAAATGCTACAGGATATTTTTTATCGCTCGTAATAGCAGACTGCACTTTTTCTATGTGAGAAATATCCACAAGTGCACCTGTAGGGCAAACCATTATGCATTGACCACAGTTGATGCAACTGGAAATATTGAGTCCTTTGCTGAAAGCTGAATTTACAGTAGTTTTATCAGCCCGCGAAATAAACTCTATAGCAGTAACCAATTGTACCTCCTCACAAACCCTCACACACCTGCTGCAAAGAATGCACTTTGCGGGGTCGCGAGATACACTCGGACTGGAATGATCACGTTTATCAGTGCGCTTGCTGCTGAAATATTTTCTCTCTTTAATATTCATTTCTTCGGCAAGCCATTGCAATTCGCAATTACCATTGCGTTCGCAGTACAGGCAATCATCAGGATGGTTGGAAAGCAGCATTTCTACCAGCGATTTTCTGGCTTTGATTACTCTCGCAGAATTGGTTTTTACAACCATTTCCGGTTCAACGGGATAAGCGCACGATGTAACCAGATCTCTCTTTCCTTCTACTTCCACCACACATAATCTGCAGGCACCGGATGGCGTAAAACCATGCATATAGCACAAAGTAGGAATTTTAATACCATTTCTGCGTAAGGCATTCAATAGTATTTCACCTTCATGTACCTCAACAGGTTTGTTATTTACTTGAATGGTAAAACTCATATACGGGTTTAAATTATTCCACTAATACAGCATTAAACTTACATACTTCATAACATGCATTACATGCGATACATTTATCCTGCACAATAAAATGCGGTTGCCTTGGGGTACCTATGATTGCATCTACCGGACACTTTTTAAAACATGCAGTGCATCCGGTGCACATATCAACATCTATCGTGTAGGTTTTCAAATCGCGGCAAACGCCCGCCGGACATTTCCTTTCAAAAACATGCGCATCGAATTCCGATTTGAAATTGGCAAGGGTATTCAGTATAGCATTGGGTGCAGATTTTCCGAGTGAACACAAGCTGGTATCCTTCATAACATCGGCCATCCCTTTTAATTGCATAATACCCTTAAAGCGTTCAAGGGTTTGAAAAGAATTTTCTTTTTCTGGTTTTCGGGTAGCTGTTTCAACTATTTCAAGCATACGTGCGGTTCCCTCGCGACATGGAATACACTTTCCACAACTTTCATTTTTGAAAAAACGTGTAAAGAATTTGGCGAGATCCAGCATACACGAATTCTTGTCAACAACAACACATGCGCCGCTTCCCAGCGCTGAACCGATTTGTTTCAGAGCATCAAAATCAACAGTGGTATCGAGAGTTTTTTCTGTAACATAACTGCCGCTGTTAATACCTAAAATAATAGCTTTAAAATCCTGCTTATCTTTTATACCACCACCAATTTTTTCTACTATATCTCTGAAACTAATACCCATCTCCACCTCAATTGTGCCATAATTCTTAATCTTACCGCTTAATGTAAACAGTTTTGTTCCTTTACTTTTATCATTACCAATAGCTTTAAACCATTCAGGCCCATTCTTTATGATCATTGGCACATTGATAAGTGTTTCAAGGTTATTTACTATGGTAGGCTTATTCCATAAACCTTTCAGGGCAGGAAATGGGGGTTTGGAAACCGGCATTGCACGTTTTCCCTCAATACTGTTATTAAGAGCAGTTTCTTCACCACATACAAAAGCACGTGCTCCTTCTTTTACTACAATGTCAATATTTACGCCCGAATCAAATATATTATGACCCAGTACTCCATATTCTTCTGCTTCCCTAAGAGCTTTATTTAATCGTTCAATGGCAAGATGGAACTCACGACGGGTAAAGATAAAAGCTTTTGAAGCTCCAATAGCATAAGAAGCTATAAGAATTGCTTCAATAAGCTGATGCGGGTCACTTTCCATAATTACCCGGTTCATGTAGCTACCCGGGTCACTTTCAACTGCGTTGCACACAAAATATTTTTGATCGCTGATAGCATTGAGTGATATTTTCCACTTTTTACCTGCAATATAGGCACCTCCTCCTCTACCCGCAAGCATACTCTCTTCAACCAGATCACAAACCTGCGAAGGTGTGTAGCGTGTTATGGTATCAGCAAATGCCTGATATCCGCCCCTGGCAACGTATTCTGAAACTGAAACCGGATCAATAATACCACAATTAGCCATCAGTATTTTTTTCTGATGCTTGTTAAAGTCTAACTCATCAAGGAAAGGGACATCATCCCAGGGCTGATGAACAGAACTTCGGTACTGACCAAGCACCCTGTCAGCAGGAACATGGTTATTAAGTATCTCATCAAGCAGTTCGGGAACCATTTCTGCTTTAATATTTCTGAAAGAAATGCGTGCTTTGCCTGGCATCTGGACATCCACCAATGGCTCTGCTTTGCAAAAACCCACACAACCACCTTCAACCAGATCCACATCATGATGCGAATCGGCAAGATATTTTGCAATTGCATCATGTGTTTTCTTTGCTCCTGCTGCAACACCACAGGTTGCCGTGCCCACATAAATGAAAGGCTTCGTTATCCTGTCGCGCCCTATTTGCGAGAGCTCTTTACTGATATCAGAATTCTTATCTCGATCAGGATTACGTAAAACCTTATTTACGAGGAAGTCTTTTACCGCATTTCGATCATTGATCTTCATAGATACTATTATGGTTTTCCCTGAAATGATTCAGAATGTCTTTTAAAGAATCGGTTGTTAGTTGTGTAAAATACTCGCCGTTTATCTCAATCAAAGGTGCCAGTCCACAGGCGCCTATGCAAGAAACCACTTCCAGGCTAAACAAGCCGTTTTTGTCTGTTTCTCCATTGCTGATCCTGAGATTTTTTTCCAGCTCTGAAAGAATATTTGAAGAACCGGCAACATGACAGGCAGTACCATGACAAAGCCTTATATGAAACTTTCCTTTGGGTCCGAAACGGAAATTATCATAAAAGGTAGCAACTCCATAAATTTTATTTACCGAAATGTTCAGATAATTGCCTACTTCAATGATCAGTTCTTCAGATAAATAGCCAAACTGATCCTGGATACTGTGCAAAAGAGGTATGAGATCATCCCTTTGTTTATTGGGATAACTTTCAAAAATGGAACTTAATTTGGTGTCCATAATTCAGGCTGCTAATTTTTTAACAATAATAGGAACAAATCAGGGAAATAAAAAAAAATTTTGATTTTTTATTGCTTTAATTCGAAACAA
The DNA here is from genome assembly GCA_046261715.1 of Bacteroidales bacterium. GTDB lineage: Bacteria > Bacteroidota > Bacteroidia > Bacteroidales > UBA7960 > SKVR01. The sequence continues at coordinate 14,924 of JBHEOF010000006.1, read as the reverse complement.
CCCTGTTTTCCATACCCACAAATATAACCAAAAAATAACTTCTATACCTAATGTAACTGGCATATAATCAGCATAAAATGCTTAATGTTATTTAGATTAATTATGAAGAAGGGTAATAAAGCTTAAGATGTTACCAAATTAACCTCTTATATCATTACAAATCTTTATTTTTGTTCTTAAATAGAAAGTAAATACTTAAATTCTGATATTCTGAGAAATAAAGTTGCATTACAGATTGAATAAAACAGCTTTTCAGAATCTGAATAATAAATGGGATATCATGACCGAAAAACCTCAAACTATAGTCATATGCATGGGGAGTAGTTGTTTCTCGCGGGGCAACAGAAATCTTGTGCGCATGATCCAGGATTTTCTGAAAGAACAAAAACTGGAAGATGAGGTAACTCTCAAAGGCGCACATTGCATGTCAGAATGCGATAAAGGACCTGTTATGAAAATCAATGAAGAAGTAATTTATAATGTAAATGAAGAAAGTCTTACCGACTTGCTGGTAGAGAAACTGTCAAAGTCTTCATCTTCATAAATTACTTCAGCTTAAACCAGGTAAAGTAAAAAACATGCAACTGATAAATATTGATCTTGATAAATGTAACCAATCGCATGCATGCATCAGGGCTTGTCCTGTTCAAGCTATAACAGTTATAAAGAACAGTGAAAACCCTGAAATCAACCATGACAGATGTATAGGATGCGGAAGTTGTTTAAATGTTTGCCCTGTAAATGCCGTATCATACATCAGTTCAACTGATGAAACTTTCGAACTTCTTAAATCAGATAAAAAGGTTGCGGCAATTGTTGATCCAAGCATTAGCGGTGAATTTCCTGATATTACCGATTACAGAAGATTCGTAGATATGATACGAACCCTGGGCTTTGACTATGTAAATGAAGTTTCATTTGGTGTTGACCTGGTGGCAAAAGAATATAACAAACTGTTCTCCAGTTTTAAGGGAAAATATTATATTACCGCAAATTGCCCGTCTATTATATCTTATGTGGAGAAATTTTACCCGGAAATGACATCCAATCTGAGCCCGATTGTTACACCCATGACCGCTACTGCCATGGTAGTAAGAAAGAAATTCGGACTCGACATTGGAGTCGTTTATATCGGACCATGTGTTTCAGCAAAAGATGAAGCAATGCATCATAAAGGAAAAGGAAAAGTAGATGCAGTGCTTACTTTCCATGAATTGCGGCAAATGTTTCATGAGAAAAACATAAAGGAATCAACTGTTGAATATTCTGATTTTGATGAGCCTATAGGTTACCTGGGATCACTTTATCCCCTGAGCAAAGGTATTTTAACTGCCGCAGGTCTACCGGAGAATATAATGGAATCATCTGTACTTACTACCGATGGAAAATTCAATATAATGGATGCCATTGATGAATTTAGTCAGGGACCTGAGGTACTGAAAAAACATTTCAATCTGTTTTACAATAAGGGCTGCCTTATGGGCCCGGGAACCACACCCGACAACCGGAAGTTTTTGAGGAAAACCCTTGTAATGGATTACGCAAAAAAAAGACTGAAAAATTTTGACAAGAAAAAGTGGGAAAAAGATATGAGTTACTTCTCAGATCTTGACCTTACCAGAACCTTTACACCAGATGATCAACGACTTGAAATGCCTTCAGATGATAAAATTGAAGAAATACTTAAGTCAGTTGATAAATCAGTTGATGAAAATTCTTCATGTAATGCCTGTGGATTCAGAAGCTGCCGCGATTTTGCCGTTTCTGTTAGTCAAGGTCTGGCCAAACCCGATACATGTTTAACATATTCCCTGAAAAATAAACAGGATTTTATTAAAACGCTAAAAGCCAATA
>JBHEOF010000006.1:406-13060 GCA_046261715.1 Bacteroidales bacterium | reverse complement strand
AAATCAAAAAGAACTGGAAGAAAATGAGAAGCTTCTTAAATCAGATAATCAAAAAATAAAAACCCAGTCAGAAACTATTTCATCACTGCTGCATAACCTCCCTTCAGCAGTTGTTATTGTTGACGAAAGACTTAAAGTAATTGAATCTAATAATGCATTTATTAATACATTAGGTGAAGATGCCGAAATGATTAACGAAGTAATACCCGGACTCATCGGAGCGGATCTAAAGACACTATTGCCCTACAATATTTACAACCTTTTCAATTATGTACTTCAAAAAGATGAAAATATCATTAGTAGAGATATAAACTTTAATGAGGGGTTATTGAACATAAGCGTCTTTTCGCTAAAGCCCAATAAAATAGCAGGAGCTGTTTTTCGTGATATGTATGTGGCAGAAGTAAGGCAGGAAGAGATCATTAGTCGTGTAACCGAAGTAATTGACGAAAACCTGAAGATGGTGCAGCAGATAGCTTTTTCTTTGGGTGAGGGTGCATCTAGTACTGAGAAAATGCTTAACTCAATCATTGAAACCTACAAAAAGGTTAAAAAAAATGACTGATCTCATTTGCAAACCATAAAAAATGGTTAAAATTCTGATTTATGGATAATTCCTTTTTCATAGAAGTAGGTGTACTGCAGAAAAACCATATCGGTGAGCGTATTTGCGGAGATATTTTTCTTACACGCAAGATAAAGGAAGAAAACAGAACCGTAGTGGTATTGTCAGATGGAATGGGTCATGGTGTAAAGGCCAATTTGCTTGCCACCCTTACAGCCACAATGGCAATAAATTTTACTGCCGAACATAAAGATGTGCATAAAATTGCTGAAATCATTATGAGTACCCTTCCGGTGTGCAGTGAAAGAAAAATCAGCTACGCCACATTTACTATTATTGATATTGAAGATAATGGCCAAACAACTATAATCAATTATGATAATCCTGATTGCATTATTGTTCGCGATCAGGAAGAGTTTAAGCCCGAGTGGCATTCAATAATGCTCGACAATACGGATAAAAGAAGTAATGAAATACAAGCCTGCACTTTTAAGGCGTTAAAGGAAGACCGCATAGTAATGCTTACTGATGGAATAACCCAGAGCGGCCTGGGGAAAGGTAAGTACCTGCTTGGTTTCGGATGGGATAATACCCGTGATATGGTTTTATCGCAAATTACAACCCATCCTGATATTTCGGCAACAAAACTTGCATCGGTAATTGTTAACCGCGCCCATAGCAATGATGAGTATCAATCAAAAGATGATATAAGCAGTGTTGTAGTATATTTTCGCGAGCCCAGGAAATTGCTTCTATGCTCAGGACCCCCTTTCGATAAAGAAAAGGATGACTATCTTGCCAATAAGGTTAAAGAATTTAAAGGCAAAAAAATTATTTGTGGAGGGACAACGGCCGATATTATTGCAGAAAAATTAAACATATCTATTGAAGATACACTTGAATTTGATGATCCTGACCTCCCCCCCGTTTCTTATATGGAAGGAATAGAACTTGTTACTGAAGGGATACTTACATTAAGCAAGGTATCGGGAATACTTGAAAAATACAATGAGCGCACGGAGCTGGGCAAAGGACCTGCCGATAGTATTATTAAACTTCTGCTTGAAAGCGATGAAATAAACCTTTGCATTGGTACAGCTATAAATATTGCACACCAGGACCCTAATCTACCGGTTGAACTGGAAATACGCCGTAGCGTAGCAAAAAAAATTGCTTCTTTACTGGAAGAAAAATTTCTGAAAGAAGTAACCCTGGAATTTATCTGATCAGAGTAATATTTCTTCCCAAAACCCCATTTATTACCTTATTTATAATCAGTCTTAATATAAATAAACAATTGTCAATAAAGATTTTAACAAAAACGTGTATCGTATTTGTTTGAATATTAGCTATATAGCAATATAATATTGGCAAAACAACAATTTAATACTACCTATTGGGCATATTCTTCTTTGAATAGTACTTATTTGTTACTATATTTGCTTCGTTCATAGAACAAATTTAATTATCCGACAACATTATTCCGGATTTTACAGTTTTTTTTTGTAAGTTCGGAGACATAAAAAAAGAAAAGGGTGAAAAGATTACCTTCATTAAATTTTACAATCTTTTCTCTGTTTCTGGTTTTTAATCTGGGTTTATACCTTAAGTCTGGCATTGCCTCTGCCTCCCCTGGTGAAATTTCAGGCGTAACCAGCGAGATTCAACAATCAGGCTCAGCAGGAAATTACTTTTTCTCTGGTGCAGAAGTTGTTGTATCTGTCTTTAATAATACATCCAATCTTCAACAGAAAGCCCATACACTGCTTCCGGAATTTAAGTTAATGGCTGAGTCCAACTTACCTGTATATTATGGTAACTTTATGTTGTTTGTGGTACTGTTGATCGTTATACAAATAATCATAACCTTCTTATGGATAAGAACCCTTCAAAAGTCTAAAAAAACGCACATAAATCATGAAAAGCTTTTAAAACTAGTTGAATCCTCTCCTGCACCAACCATGGTGTTCCAAAATTACAAGATCATTTATGCAAACCCGGCTTTTGAAATTTTAACCGGATTTCACCGCAAGGAACTTCTTAAAATGGAAGTTTTTCAAATACTGCATCCTGATAGTTTGCAAACTTTTAACAATGATGATCTGATAACAGACCAAAATAAGGATTCATTTCGAAACGAACTACAAATTGTTACGCGTTACAAAGAAAGTAAATGGGTTGATTTTTCAGCAAGAAGTTTACAAATAGAAGGTAAAACAGCTGTTATAGTTACTGCTGCCGATATTACAGAGAAGAAACTACAGAATAGAGAAATTTACGAATCTCATGACAGACTAACGAGCATAATCAGTGCTACCGGCCAGGGTATTTTTGATTATAACCTGAAAGATGAGTCTCTTTATTTATCATTGCATTGGAAAGAAATGCTGGGATATAAGGAAACTGGCATTAAAAACACTAAAGAGTCGTGGATCGGTCTTATTCACCCTGATGATGAAGCCAAGGTAGTAAGAATTCTGGAAAATCTGGAGACAGGTAACTTTCCATCTTTTCAAACTGAATACAGAATGAAATGTATAGATGGATCCTATAAATGGATACTGGCTTCTTTTACCATTATCCCAGACACAAAGGGTAATGCATGGCGCATCATTGGCACCCATACTGATGTAAATGAAAGAAAAGAAGCAGAGATTCTGCTGCGCGAGAATGAGATTAAATTTAAAAACCTGTTTGCAAAAAGTAAAACAGTAATTTTAATATCGGACGCAGATACCGGCGATATTCTTGATGTCAATGACGCTTCTGTTGAGTACTACGGATACGATAAGGATGCGCTTCTGGGTAAAAACATGAGTGATATACTTGCAATGACAGAAGAAGAAATCCAAAAAGAAAGGAAAACAGCTGAGGATGAAGACAGATCGTATTATCATTTTAATCATAAACTTAACGATGATACAGTCAAAGCCGTTTCAGTGTATGAAAGTGAAGTAAGATTAAAAGGAAAAAATATAATATATTCAATTGTTTTTGATATAAGTCAAAGTAAGAGAATTGAAAATGAATTACAAAAGGCAAAAGAAACAGCCGAAGAAGCCACAAGAGTAAAAAGCTTTTTCATCAGCAATCTGAGCCACGAAATACGTACACCCCTGAATAATATAATCGGGCTTGCACAATTGATAATCGATGAAGACAACCTTTCTCCCGAATTGCTTGATAACATGAAATCGATAAAATTTTCTTCCGACCACCTGTTGGAAGTAATCAATGAAGTGCTTGACTTTTCTAAGATTGAAGCAGGAAAGATTGAATTTGAAGAAACCGATTTTGACGTTATTTCACTGGTAAAAGAATCAAGCAAAACATTTGATTTCAAAGCCAGGGAAAAGGCAATAGACCTGAATGTAAACATTGATACTGCTGTACCTAAAGTTCTGAAAGGCGATCCTGCACGGTTAAGACAAATACTTCTTAACCTGCTTAGTAATGCGGTTAAATTTACCAGTGAAGGGCATGTAAGCATAGATGTGAAAGTAATGAACATGCAGGATGATAAGGTAGATATTAAATTTTCAGTGTCAGACACCGGAAAAGGTATTCCGGAAGATCAACTCCCGGGTATTTTTGAATCTTATACGCAAGCCACCAAAGATACCGCCAGAAAGTTTGGAGGTACGGGTCTGGGCCTGGCTATTTGTAAAAAACTTACCGAACTGCTAAATGGCGATATTGGGGTAAAAAGTATCGAGGGAATGGGTTCTACATTTTGGGTTGATCTGCCTTTAAAAATCAGCGAAAAGCCAAATATTGCTGAATTGGGCAAACCCGGCGGAAGGTTGAAGAACCTTAAAGGTGTGAAGATTTTGCTGGTTGAAGATGATACTATGAACCAATATGTTATTACCAAGCTTCTGAAGAAATGGCTTGCTGAACTGGGAATTGCTGAAAATGGGTTACAGGCAATTGAAATGCTTAAAAAAGAAAATTTTAACCTGGTGCTTATGGATTTGCATATGCCCGAACTCGACGGTTATGAAACTGCCGAGAGAATTCGTGATAAAAGTACCGATGTTTTAAACCATAATGTACCAATCATAGCATTAACTGCCGATGTTACTTCCGAAACCAGACAAAGGGTTTTAGATGCAGGTATGAATGATTATATTACCAAACCCAGTGATCAGGAAACAATGTTTGATAAAATCAACCGTGCAGTTATTAATCAGAAAACTGAATTTGTTGAGAAACAAACGGACGAATCCCAATCACAATCAACAGCAACAGAAAATGCTGAAAATATTAAGCAGCATATAAAGGATGCCCTGGCAGCTATTTTTGATGACGATCTTGAAAGTACATTAGCACTTATATCCAGGTTTCTTAAAGATATTCCCAGGGCAATGATTGCTGTCAATGAAGCCTATTATGAAAAGGACCTTACAACTTTGAACAGGTTGGTACACAAAATAAAGCCGGCCTTTAGTTACCTTGGATTTAATGAAGTATCAGACCTGATCACCAAAATACAGCTTCTGTCACGTTCGCAAAACAATATTGACGAACTCGAAGCACTTTGCAGGGAACTTGATGATGAATCAAGAAAAATTGTAAGAATATTGAGAGATATTCATAAAGACTATATCAGGAATAATTCGGTAAACATCCATTCCGACTAAAAAAGAACACATTTAATCAGTTATCCTCATAAAATTGTAATTTTGGCCTTTTATTTCCTGGAAGGCTTTTTTTATATATGACACATCAAGAACCCTATATGCAGCGTTGCATTGAGCTGGCAAGAGAAGGTTTGGGAAAAACTGCCCCGAACCCAATGGTAGGCAGCGTTATAGTTTACAATAATAAAATTATAGGAGAAGGGTACCATAGGGAGTATGGCAAAGCGCATGCCGAGGTAAATGCCATAAACTCTGTAAAAGAAAAAAACCTGCTCAGTAAATCAACACTTTATGTTAGTCTTGAACCTTGCTGTCACTGGGGTAAAACACCACCATGCACCGACCTGATCATTAAAAGTAAAATACCCCATGTAGTTATTGCAAGTGTTGATCCTTATGAATCTGTTGCCGGAAATGGAATATCCATACTCAGAAATAATGGAGTAAAAGTTGATGTAGGTTTGTTACGTCAACAGGCAATATCACTCAATAAGCGCTTCTTTACCTATCATAAGAAAAAAAGACCCTATATAATTCTTAAATGGGCTCAAACTGCAGATGCACTTATCGATATAGAACGTTTACCGGGAACTCCTGCCCGGCCCACATGGATCACCTCTGAAAAATTAAGAATGCTGGTTCATAAATGGAGAACCGAAGAACAAGCAATTATGGTAGGAACAATTACTGCCCTCAAAGACAATCCAAAACTTAATGTAAGAGACTGGAGCGGTAAACAACCCTTACGCATCGTTCTGGATGAAAATCTCACATTATCTGATTCTCTTAGTCTTTTTGACAATAGTCAGAAAACCATTGTCTTCAACAACGTTAAAAATAATTTGAATGAGAATACACAGTGGATTCAGACAGATTTTGCCGAAGAAGCATTTCTTGATAATATCCTGAGAATATTGGCTGAAAAGGGTATTCAATCAATCATCATTGAAGGTGGTCAGAAACTTTTACAGACTTTTATTTCGCGGGGTTTATGGGATGAAGCAAGAGTATTTCAGGGGAATAAGTTTTTTGTCAAAGGTTTAAGAGCACCGGTGCTGCCTGACGATAATTTTAAAATGTCTTTGATTGGAAATGAAGTTCTGTATTTTTTTAAAAATCCTGAAAATTCCTGGTAAAAACCTGAAGCATGCACTACTTGCTACTCGCCATATTTTTTTCGTCATGTATTATTGTTACATTCCGACTTTTCAGTATACTCAGGATCGATAATCTGCAGGCTATTACTGCCAATTATCTTATTGCTGCCTTGTTATGCTTTTTCATTTGGGAAGAGGACTTAATATTTTCTGAGTTGTATCTAAAACCATGGTTTCCATGGTCAATGATTAACGGAGTACTTTTTATTCTGGTATTTTTCATATTTGCCCAGTCTGCTCAAAAAGCCGGTGTTGCTGTCACGGCTGTAGCAAGCAAAATGTCTGTAATAATACCGGTTGCAATAGGGTTTTTTATTTACAGCGACCATATCAGTATTTTAAAAATTGCAGGTATTTTAACAGCTTTTCCAGCATTTTATCTGATATTTAAAAAACCCGATAAGCCACTTGAACCTGACAAAAAATATATTTTTCTTCCTCTGATATTGTTTTTGGGCACAGGAAGTAATGACAGCATAATGAAACATGCACAAAAATTTCATATTGGAAATGAGTTTTTGTTGTTTCTGGGTGTAATCTTTACATTCTCTCTGATAATAGGGTCGGTCTTTCTTATCAGGAAGCTTTACATTAGCCGTCAGAAGTTTGATTTACGTAATGTACTTGCCGGTTTTTTACTGGGATTTTTTAATTTCAGTTCAACTTATTTTTTTCTGAAAGGACTTTCAGTATTTGAGAGCAGTGTATTTTTTCCTGTTTTTAATGTAAGTATAGTCAGCATGGGGGCACTGATTGGATTAATTATTTTTAAGGAAAGGCTATGGTGGAAAAATTGGATTGGAATTATCCTGGCCATTTTAACCATATTATTCATTGCTCTTGCCTGAAACTTTTAAAATAAAAATTATGTTCAGCGATTCATACAAAACTGTAAAAAACTCAAGCGAAGGACTTTATAAAGATAAAGGCAGTAAGTTTATTTCTTATGTGTTTCCCGTGAAAAATGAGGAAGTAATAAAAAAGTTTCTGGATGAATTAAGAAAGAAACATTATGATGCTCGTCATCACTGCTATGCATGGACTCTGGGACCTACCCGTGATGCGTACAGGATAAATGATGACGGCGAACCTTCAGGTACTGCCGGAAAACCTATTTACGGACAGATACTATCTCATGATATTACAAATGTACTTATTGTTGTAGTACGTTATTTTGGAGGCACAAAACTGGGTGTGCGCGGATTAATTAATGCATATAAAGCCGCTACAGCTGACGCCATTCAAAACAATATCATTACTGAAATGCTCATCAGAGAAATATATGAGTTAACATTTGATTATCCGCTTATGAATGATGTTATGAAGGTTCTTAAAGATTATGATCTTAACCAGATATCACATGATTTTGCTTTGAGCTGTAAATTAAGTTTTGAAGTAAGGCGAAATAAAGCTGACGAAGTAAAAAAAATCTTTGAATCTATATATGGTGTAACAATTAAATATGAATATACGGTGTAAATGATAATCCTTTCAACTCGCTATAAATGTTTCAGTTAGAGCTTTTTGCTTGATTCATAACATGTTATATAATTACCATTTAACTTCTTGATTATAAGTATAGTTATTTTAAAACAATCCCCTTCTTAACCTGCTTCTGTATATTAATTTTAAATTAAGTAATCTGGTCAATTATGGTTGTTTTTTAGTTCAATTAGTATTATCATTGTAGTTAAACTTTTCAAAAAAAATTTCAAATGTTAAATGCCCGGAATTCCCTGTGGCTGTTGCTGTGGGGAGTAATACTCTTCGCTTCATGTGAAAACACTGAACAAAAACAATATACACTAAGGGGTGAAGTAATACAGTTGGATAGTATCAATGTTCCGGAAACAGATACTGAACAGGAGAGCATAATCCGGGAATATCGCGAAACCCTTGAGGCTGATATGAGCCGGGTACTTGTTCAATCGGCCCAGGTTATGGAGCGGGGAACTCCTGAAGGCTTACTTAATAATTTCGTTGCTGATCTGGTTTTTGATATCGGTAAGGATTTATACCAACCTGATGATGATAAAGGTATAGATTTTTGTCTGCTGAACTATGGTGGACTTAGAGTACCACTACCCGAAGGAGAAATAACCTATGAACGGGTATTTGAACTTTTACCATTTGAAAATGAGATGGTTGTTGTTACAATCAGCGGACAAAAAACACGTGAACTGTTTGAATATCTTGCTGCAGCTGACAGAGGTATGCCGGTTTCCGGTTTAACATTAACCATTAAGGATGATGAGCCGCATGAAATCCTTATACAGGGAGAAGAATTAGATACCAACAGATCATATAAGGTATTAACGTCTGATTACCTTGCAGGAGGTGGTGATTTAATGAATTTTTTCCTCCAGCCAATTAATTATGAATTATTGGGCATGCGTGTAAGGGATGCTATTATATTGCATATGCAACAGGTTAATGACAAGGGAGAAAAAATAGAGTCGGAACTTGATGGCCGTATATCTGTTATCAAGTGATTAACTATGTTTTTATTGATAGTCGGACAGCTATTGATACCATAAAATTATAAGAACGTTATTCCTTTTTTTGTGAAAGAGAAAAAATTATGACCCTCAATAAAATTAACAGGAGAAATTTTGTCAGAACTTCATTAATCGGAGGTGTAGCATTGAGTGCGGGCATTCCTTATTATCTTATGGGTAACAATGATGCTGAACATCTTTGTATATTGCACACCAACGATACACATAGTCGCATTGACCCCTACCCTGCCAATGATCCTAATTTTCCGCTAATGGGAGGTTATGCGCGAAGGGCAGCACTTATACAGCAGATCAGAAACCAGGCTGAACACGTTTTATTACTTGATGCAGGAGATATTTTTCAGGGTACACCTTACTACAATGTCTATGGAGGTGAACCTGAATTACGACTAATGACAAAAATGGGATATGATGCATCAACAATAGGTAACCATGAATTTGATAATGGTATGGATGGCCTGGAAAAAGTATTACCCTTTGCAGGTTTTCCCTTTATAAATTCCAATTATGATTTTTCACAAACTATACTGGATGGAAGAATAGAAACATATCGTATTTTTCAGAAAGGAAACATTAAAATAGGAGTATATGGTTTGGGAATTGAACTGGAAGGGTTGGTAGGAAGAAATCTTTACGGAAACACAATCTATACTGACCCTATAAGAGTGGCACGCAGGATGGAAATGATATTAAAAGAAGACATGGATTGCGATCTTGTAATTTGTCTTTCGCACCTGGGCTTTAAATATGATACAGGTAAGGTAAGTGATTTTGTAATAGCAGAAAAAACAAGATATACTGATATAATAATTGGCGGGCATACCCATACATTATTAAATCCACCGGCTCAAATAGAAAATGTATCCGGCAAAATTGTTCACATTGGACAAACCGGATATGCAGGAGTGAGATTAGGTCGTATGGATCTGTACTTTAACAAAAATTCGGATGAGATTTTAGTCGAATCGAATAGTATAAAAATACTAGAAAGTCAATACGTATAAAGTTTTTTTATTAACTTTTTTTTTTGAATTTTTGTTGAAAAGTATCGGGGAAATTCTGTTCTGTCCTAATTATTGTGTTTCAGGTAGTAAGGAAAAAATTTGTAGAAATTAATATAATTCTGAGCAATTTTAGAAGAAATGGAGAGCAATCACCAGGAAGTATGGTTAAAGTGTCTTAGTGTTATAAAGGACAATATTACTTTAAACAGTTATAATACATGGTTTGTACCTATTAAACCTGTCAGGCTTGTAAACCAGGTTTTGACAATTCAGGTTCCAAGCCAGTTTTTTTATGAGTGGCTTGAGGAACATTATATCGAGCTCCTGAAAAAAACCATTAAAAAAGAACTCGGCAGCGACGGAAGACTGGAGTATAGTATTATAATGGACAGTAATCATAACAATCATTCCAGACCTTATACGGTAAATGCACCTACTTTAAATAAGAAAGCTCTGAAAAATCCCCCGGTAACTATGCCATTAGATTTAAACAAAGAAAGTGGTAAGGCCGTTCCCAATCCCTTCATTATCCCCGGACTGAAGAAACTAAATATTCATCCGCAGCTCATTGAAAGCTACAATTTTGATAACTTTATCCAGGGGGATTGTAACCGCCTGGCAAGAAGTGCAGGTCTTGCAGTGGGTAAAAACCCGGGAAAAACAGCCTTTAACCCATTATTACTTTACAGTGCCAACGGCCTGGGTAAAACACACCTGGCTCATGCAATAGGTATTGAAGTGAAGAATAATTTTTCCGATAAAACGGTTTTGTATGTATCATGCGAGCAATTTACAAATCAGTTTATTGATGCGGTGAAAAACCAGAATCAAAATGATTTTATTCATTTTTATCAAATGATTGATGTTTTGATTGTTGATGATATTCACTCCCTTGCCGGAAAACCCAAAACACAGGATGTATTTTTCCACATCTTTAATCAGTTGCATCAAGGTGGAAAGCAAATTATCATCACTGCTGATCAACCTCCGGTTGAAATGAAAGGAATTGAGCCACGTTTGCTTTCAAGGTTTAAATGGGGTTTATCGGCCGACCTTCAGGTACCTGATCTGGAAACAAGAATTGCTATACTGAAAAAGAAGCTCTATAATGATGGCGTTGAAATGCCCCAAAATGTAGTTGAATTAATAGCCAACAATATTTCAACCAATATAAGGGAGATGGAAGGTGCACTTATTTCTATTCTTGCACAGTCTTCTATGAATAAAAAAGAAATTACTCTGGAGTTGGCCAATAGCATAATTCAAAAATTTGTAAAAAGTACACCCCGGGAAATTACCATTGATTATATTCAGAAAGTTGTGGGTGAATATTTCGATATTCCCATAGAAAAAATCAATTCTAATACCCGAAAGAGAGAAATTGTTCAGGCACGCCAGCTTGCCATGTTTTTTTCAAAGTCCTATACCAAAAATTCTTTGGCGGCAATAGGCAGTAAACTGGGCAAAAAGGATCATGCAACTGTTTTGCACGCCTGTAAAACAGTTAGAAATCTTTATGATACTGATCGTTCTTTCAAAAAACATTTTGATGAGCTTGATAACATGATCAAGATTAAAATGTAGGTATTTTATTTATTCGAAAAGTTAATCCCGGCTAAACATAAATATTGTTTCCGGGATTTCTTATTTTTGCCCTTCTGTTTGATTACACAACTGAAGAATTTTTTAATTTATAATTGATATTGAAAGGTTACATTTATGAAGATTCTGATGGTATGCCTGGGAAATATTTGCAGATCCCCTCTTGCAGAGGGAATCATGAAATCCAAGGCAAATAAATATAAACTGGAAATTGAAGTGGATTCAGCGGGCACTGCAGCTTATCATGCAGGTGAAATGCCTGATCCGCGATCTATGGAAGTAGCTGCAAAAAATGGCATTGACTTGTCATATCAAAGAGCGAGAAAATTCCAACCAGTCGATTTTGAAAAGTTTGATAAGATATTCGCTATGGACCGGTATAACTTTTCTGATTTGGCAGCCCAGGCAAGAAATGGAATAGATACCGGAAAAATAGATATGATCCTGAATATTACAAGCCCCGGCGAAAATCGTGATGTTCCTGATCCTTATTATGGTGGAAAAGATGGTTTTGACAAAGTATATAAGATGCTTGATGATGCATGCGAAATAATTGCAAAAGAAATTGCTGCAAATGGTTTAGAGAAAAAATCCTTATAAAATGGCACCTATCAACAGCCAATACTTCCCCAACCCGGAAAGCATAAAAGAAACATGGCAAAAGCTTAGCAATACTGTAAAACAAACTCCTGTTTTAACATCTCAAACGTTAGATGAAATAACCAATGCAAAACTATTTTTTAAATGTGAGAATTTTCAAAAGGCAGGATCTTTTAAATTCAGGGGTGCCAGCAGCGCTTTGCTGAATATTACTAACGAACAGGCAGAGAGAGGTGTATGTACCCATTCGTCGGGCAATCACGCTCAGGCTCTTGCTCTGGCTGCAAAAATCAGAGGTTTGAAAGCATTTATTGTAATGCCCGAAAATGCACCAGAGGTTAAAGTAAATGCGGTAAAAGATTATGGTGGCCAGATCACTTTTTGCATGCCTACTCTCGAAGCCCGCGAATCAACCCTTGAAGAGGTTCGTAAAACAACCGGTGCTTTATTTGTTCATCCTTACAATAACTATGATATTATTCGCGGTCAGGCAGGATGCTTTTATGAGATGCTCCAACAAATGGATGAGGAGCCCGATTATATTATCGCACCACTGGGTGGTGG
>JBHEOF010000006.1:0-396 GCA_046261715.1 Bacteroidales bacterium | reverse complement strand
TCGGTGCTGAGCCTCTCATGGCCAATGATGCCTGGAAATCATTCATGGAAAAAAGGTTTATTCCTTCTGAATCGCCACAGACCATCGCTGATGGGCTGAAGACTTCGCTTGGTACCAAAACCTATCCCATCATAATGGAACATGTGGAAGATATTATTACAGCTACAGAACAAGGAATTATAGATGCAATGTTTTTGGTGTGGGAACGCATGAAGTTAGTAATAGAGCCTTCGGCAGCCGTTCCTCTGGCTGCCCTGCTGGAAAACCCGGATAGGTTCCGAAATAAAAAAACGGGAATTATATTTTCAGGTGGTAATACAGATCTCCGGCATATACCCTGGTTGGAGAACAGAAATCGTCATTGATTGCTCAAAATCATATTAATTGCAAATATAG
>JBHEOF010000059.1:402-17204 GCA_046261715.1 Bacteroidales bacterium | reverse complement strand
GAAATGCACTGAGCTCCATTTTTGAATTTCGTCAGGTCAGGGGCGACTCTGAGAAGTTTAATTTCCGCGGAACCGTAGGAGCCAGCGATCTGGCCCTTACGCTTGACGGCCCAATCAGCGAAAATACCACCATGATCTTTTCTGCCAGAAGATCTTATTTGCAGTTTATTTTTGGTGTAATAGGCTTACCCTTTTTGCCCACCTACAACGATTTTCAGTTTAAAACCGATACCCGGCTGAATGATA
This sequence comes from Bacteroidales bacterium, assembly GCA_046261715.1. GTDB lineage: Bacteria > Bacteroidota > Bacteroidia > Bacteroidales > UBA7960 > SKVR01. Next base: position 16,958 of record JBHEOF010000059.1, on the reverse strand, counting down.
AATCGGAGCTTACTTTAATCGGTATTGGTGCCTTAGATCAGTTTCAACTGAATCTGGATGCCAATGAAACAGAAGAGCAACGTTTTATACTTGATTACCTTCCTGTCAGCGAGCAATGGAACTATACACTGGGAGCTGTATACAGAAGGTTCCGCGACAATGGTTTCGACCGTTTTGTTGTGAGCAGAAACATGCTCAGAAACTTTTCTTACAAATATCCTAATAATGATGAGTCTCTTCCCAGAACTTCCAGAACTTTCGATTACGAATCAGATGAAATAGAAAATAAGCTTCGCTACGAAAGAACATCTCAACTGGGTCCCTGGCGCGTTATTGCAGGCGGTGGAGGTGAGTATGCAAAATACCTGAATGATACTTATCGCGAGATATTTATTTTTAATCAACCTGATACCATCATATACGATTCATTCCTTGAACTATACAAATGGAGTCTCTTCGGGCAGATCACCCGTGGTTTTTACAACGACAAACTCACACTCTCTTTTGGGGTTAGAACAGATGCCAATAATTATTCATCAAATATGGCCAATCCGCTGAAACAGCTTTCGCCCCGTTTATCGGGTTCTTTTCAGCTACGTGAGAACTTTACATTCAATGCCAGTACCGGCAGGTTTTTTCAGCTTCCGGCATATACCACACTGGGCTACAGAGACAGTGAAGGCGTGTTGCGTAATAAAGAAAACAATCTGAAATTCATCAGTGCAGATCATTATGTTGCAGGGTTTGAATATCTTCCCACGCGTCAGACCAAGATCACAATTGAAGGATTTTACAAAAACTACCGGAATTATCCTTTCTCAGTGGCTGATTCGGTTGCCATAGGCAGCAAAAGCGCGGATTTCGGTATTTTTGGTGATGAAGAAGTAACATCAAGCAGCAGCGGAAGAAGTTACGGTGCCGAGTTGCTTTACAGGGAACAACGATTCAAAAACCTGAACATCATATTGTCATATACATTTGTACGCAGTGAGTTTGAAGATGTGCGTTCAGATGATTACATTCCATCGGCCTGGGACAGCAGACATATTGTAAACCTTACGGCTACCCAAAAACTTCCCCGCAACTGGGATATCGGCGCCAAATGGCGATTTTCAGGTGGTGCGCCCTACACACCCTTCGACCTTGAATTGTCTCAAAGGGTTGAAGCCTGGGATGCACAACGGCTGGGATATCTTGATTATTCGCGGTTCAACTCGAACAGGTTACCCGCATTTCACCAGCTGGATCTGCGCATCGACAAGCAATACTTTTTTAATAACTTTTCACTGATGTTTTACCTGGATATTCAGAATGTGTATAACTTTCAGTCGGAATTGCAACCCAGTCTTTTACGTGAAACCGATGAAGCGGGTAATCCACTACCAGCTGAAGATGACCGGTATCAGTTGAAAGAACTCCGCAATTCAACAGGTACCGTTTTGCCCAGTATCGGAATTATGTTTGAATTTTAAAATCATGGTATTATGATAAAAGATAAAAAATACATCGTATCTATGCTGGTCATTGCACTGGCATTTCCGCTTCTCACTGCATTTATATCAAACAATAGTATGCAGCAACGCTGGTGGCAGCGTAAGCGCGAGAAACAACCACCCATGGAATTCAGCACCCTGGAAGAGGCAAATGGATACCAGCTCCAGATCAGCTTTACCAAAGGAAAGACACACAATCATCCTTTAATGGCTTTCTGGATTGAAGACACTGCAGGCAATTACATTCAGAGCCTGTATGTGGCTGAATCCATTGCCAAAGGCTATTTCCGTCATGGCGATGCATCAACAGGTCGCTGGCAACCCGGCCCGCTCAGACGACCCGCTGCCCTGCCCTATTGGGGACATAAGCGTGGTATTAAAGCATCAGACGGTTACTACATCCCCACACAGGATGATCCCATGCCCGATGCGGTAACCGGCCCCACACCCAAAGCCGGTTTTATTCTTACTACCCACACCAGTCAAAACGAGCCCAGGGTGTTTCATGTGATGATGGAGATCAACCAGAGCTGGGACTGGAACCGTCACTGGCACAATAACAGGTTTCCCGATGATCCTGATTACAAAACTTCCAGCCAGCCTGCACTCGTATACCGCGCTACCATAAATCCGGATGATCCGCAGGAAGAGTATTTAATGCAACCCATAGGCCACAGCCACTGGTCAGGTGCTACCGGCGAACTTTTCGATGACCTGGGAACCATTACAACAGCCTTGCGGATTGCAGAGGAAGTGAAGGTGAGGGTGGTGAGGTAAATTATGGTGGTCATGACTTGTTTTAACCTTTGCTTAAAATTCATCATTTAATTATCTTTGATAAAATATAACTCAGTAAAAAACATATACCATGGCTCAGTTTAAAGTTACAGTTCCAGATGAAAAAGTGAGTTTTTTCAAAGATTTACTCAGGAGCCTAAATTTCAAAGGTGAGTTAAAAGAAAAGATTGAACTGACAGAAAAGCAGATTTCAATTCTGGAAGATCGTCTGGAAAACTATAAAAAAAGGCCCGAATCATACCAGGACTGGGAAGAGATTCAAAAGGATATTGAGAAAAGGATATGAATTACAGACAAATAGTAGATCCACTTGCAAGGATTGAACTGGAAGATCATATCGAATGGTATAACAGGAAACAAGCAGGATTAGGAAACCGCCTGTATTATGAAATAAAAAAGGCACTTTCGAAAATTGAGCAAAATCCATTCGGCTATGCCTTAAGATATAAAAATACAAGGGCCATCCCATTAAAAAAATTCCCATTTACCATTCACTATGTCATTGATGAAGAGAATAAAACCATCGGTATTCTCTCCTTTTTTAAAACACATCAGTATCCGGAAAAGTGGAAAAAACGAACTGACTGATATGTTATAAAACATAATTTCATATTGCAATCTTATAAAAACTTTACAAATCTTTATTTTTCTAATCCGTCTGTTTTTACTAATTTGCAAGCCATAATTTGTTTTTATGGAATTGCTAAATAATGACCAGTTAAAAGAACTGCTTGCCCTGCGGAAGGGGCTGCACAAAAATCCCGAACTTTCCGGAAAAGAAAAAAACACTTCACGAAAACTGGAGGAATTCATCCGTCAAACCTCACCCGATAAGATTATTACAGGTTTGGGTGGTTATGGCGTTGCCGCCGTGTATGTGTTTGATGAAAAAGGCCCCACTATCCTTGTCAGGGCCGATATGGATGCCCTGCCCATTGATGAGATAAATACCTTTGCCCATAAATCGGAAAATGATGGCGTTTCGCACAAATGCGGACACGACGGGCACAGTACAATCTTATCAGGTCTGGCTATCGCTTTGAAAAACAATCCCTTACCCAAAGGCCGAATTGTATTGTTATTTCAACCCGAAGAAGAAACCGGACAAGGTGCAGCTAAGGTTATTGCCGATGAAGCTTTTAAAATGATCAAACCCGATTATGCTATAGCACTTCATAACCTGCCCGGATTTGAAAAAGGTGCCATAGTGCTCAGAGATGGACCCTTTGCTGCGGCATCAACAGGTATGATCGTAAAGATCACCGGGGCATCATCACATGCTGCCCATCCCGAGCAGGGTAACAGTCCGGTAAAAATGCTCGCCCATGCCATGCAGGAGCTTCCGGAACTTCCACAGAAAAAATCATCGAAATTCAAAGACTTTGCCCTGGCCACCATTATACACGCCAAACTGGGAGAGGTGGCTTTCGGCACCAATCCCGGAAAAGCTGTTCTGATGGCAACCTTGCGCACATACTACAATGATGATATGGATGTTTTGGTTAAAGAAGCTGAAAGACTGGTGAAAAGCCTGGCCGAAGAATACAAAATGCAGATTGAGATATCCTACACAGAAGAGTTTCCGGCTACAATCAACGATAAATCATTGAACGATATCATCAGACAGGTGTGCGAAAAAACCGGTCAAAAAACAACTGAGATTGAAGAACCTTTCCGGTGGTCGGAGGATTTCGGACATTTTACAAGTCAATTCAAAGCCACACTTTTTGGCGTTGGCAGCGGAAAAGACAGTCCGGGTTTACATAACAATGATTACGACTTTCCCGATGAAATACTGCCACATGCCGTGCAGGTGTTTTATAACACCCTGAAAAAGATTGTAAATTATAACCATTAATCCGGAAAAATTTCTCAGAAAATGTTTCATACTTCCCACATAGAAATAAGCAGATCAGCATACAAAAAAAATATCAGATACCTCAGAAAACTGGTAGGCGACAATACGATAATTTCTTCCGTAATTAAAGGAAATGCCTATGGGCACGGCGTCGAAAATATCGTGCCGATGGCCGAAGCCAATGGCCTGTCACATTTCAGCGTTTTTTCCGCATCTGAAGCTTTGCAGGTATGCAAAGTAAAATCAGTTAAATCAGATGTAATGATTATGGGAATGCTTGATGATGAAGAAATTGAATGGGCCATAATGAAAGATGTAGAGTTTTATGTTTTTGATAACGAAAGGCTTGAAAAGGCCATTGAAACAGCAAAAAAATTACAAAAGCGGGCCCGCATTCATATTGAAGTAGAAACAGGATTTCATCGTACAGGTTTTCATTACAGTTATATGCCTGAACTGCTCGAAAAACTGAAAAGAAACCAGGAACACTATATTTTTGAAGGGTTGTGCACCCATTATGCCGGTGCAGAAAGTATTGCCAATTATGTTCGTATCCGCGATCAGATAACCCTTTACCGTAAATTTTACAGGTATTTTCAGCGACATGATGTCCTTCCCAAAAGAAAACATACGGCCTGTTCTGCTGCAGTGTTAACCTATCCCACTACAATTATGGATATGGCAAGGATAGGAATTGCACAGTACGGTTTCTGGCCCAGTCCCGAAACGCAAATGTTCCGGTTTCACAAAGACCCATCTGATGAAAATCCGTTGCGCAGGCTTATTTCCTGGAAATCACGTGTAATGGTGGTAAAGGATGTAGAAGCAGGTGAATTTATTGGCTACGGCTCATCGTTTCTTGCCAACAAAAAAATGAAGATTGCTATTGTTCCGGTGGGCTACAGCAACGGTTTTAGCCGTTCGCTTTCCAATATGGGCCGGGTTTTAATTCGCGGTAAGCGCGTAAGTGTTATCGGCACCGTTACCATGAACACCATGACTGTAAATGTTTCCGATATACCCAGTGTGGAGCGTGGCGACGAAGTAGTGATCATAGGAAAACAAAAACGCATGAACATCAGTGTGGCCTCCTTCTCCGAAATGAGTAACCAGCTCAATTACCAGACACTAACCCGCATTCCGGCAGATATACCGAGGGTTATGGTGAAGTAATCCTGCTTTATTTTTTCACAAAAATTATAATTATAAACCAAATCATCATATATTTGAAGGCATATAAACTTAAAATTTAAGTTTGTCATTTTTAGCAACAAAATAGCACTTCAAAAGATTTGGGAAACAATTTTTATAAAGATTCATCCCGAAAAATTTCTTTTCCGGTATGCATGTCTTTTCTTTTGGGAATTTCAAGAAAAAGAAGACTGTTATTAGCATTGCTTCTCATTTTTATTTTTGGGAGCTTATTTTTTCTATTACTTCCCAAACCAGCATTTCACGACCCGGTTTGTACTGTTTTGCTTTCGGAAGATGGAGCGTTGATGGCAGCTACCATTGCTGAGGATGAGCAATACCGCTTCCCGCAAAACCATGCTATACCCTACCGTTTTGAAAAGTGTATCACCACTTTTGAAGACCAGTACTTTTACCGGCATCCCGGCATCAATCCATTTTCCATTGCCCGGGCTGCATGGAATAATATCAAGGCCCGTCGCATTGTTCAAGGTGGTAGTACCATCAGTATGCAAACGGTAAGACTATCGCGCAAAGGAAGGGCCCGCAATTTTTATGAGAAGTTTGTGGAAGCTTTTTTAACCTTACGACTGGAGATCAGCAACAATAAAAAAGAAATTCTGTCCCTTTATGCTTCCAACGCTCCCTTTGGTGGTAATGTTGTAGGGCTTGATGCTGCTGCCTGGCGTTATTACGGCCGTTCACCCAACGACCTTAGCTGGGCTGAATCTGCTGCTCTTGCCGTATTACCCAATGCCCCGTCATTGGTGCACCCGGGGAGGAACCCCGATCAATTAAGAAGAAAAAGAAATATTCTTCTCAAAAAACTTTATAGTACCGGTATTATAGACAGCCTGACCTGGAAGCTGTCTCTTTCAGAACCTTTACCCGCCGAACCGAAACAACTCCCGCGAATTGCACCGCACTTGCTTACCCGCATCATTTCAGAAGGAAAACAAGGACAAATCATTACCAGCACTATTGATCCATACTTACAGGAAAGGGCAATAGATATTTTAAACAGGCACAATAAAAGACTTTCAGGCAATCTGATCAGGAATGCAGCTATTCTAATATTAGATATAGAAACCAACGAAACAAAAGTTTACATTGGCAATACACCAGGAGAGCTCTTTGGAAATCACGTGGATATCATTACTGCACCCCGCAGTACCGGTAGTATTCTTAAACCTTTCCTTTACGCATCCATGCTTCACGACGGTCAGATTTTACCGCGTACACTGGTACCTGATATACCTACTCAAATTGGAGGTTATACTCCTCGTAATTTTCACCCTGAATATGACGGTGCTGTGCCGGCATCAAGAGCCATTGCACGGTCGCTTAATATTCCTGCGGTAAGATTGCTGCAACAGTATGGTGTGGAAAATTTCAGATTTAAACTGAACCAGCTGGGCCTCACCACAGTAACACGGTCAGCAGATGATTATGGATTGTCATTGATATTGGGAGGTGCTGAAGCCACACTATGGGACCTTGCAGGTGTGTATGCAGGGATGGCCCGTACGCTCAATAATTATGCAAAGTATGACAGCCGGTATGACCTGAGAAATTATCATGCTCCCCGGTATGAAACCCATACAGAAAAAATATCATCCGTGATACTTTCAGATCATGGGGTTCTTGACGCAGCTGCAATTTATTATACTTTCAAAGCTATGAAGGAAGTTGCCCGTCCTGATGAACTTTCGGGCTGGCAGTACTTCACGTCATCACGGTCCATTGCCTGGAAAACAGGAACCAGTTTTGGTCACCGCGATGCATGGGCCATCGGGTTAAATCCCGATTATGTGGTAGCTGTATGGGTGGGAAATGCTTCCGGAGAAGGCCGGCCCAATCTTACTGGAATTTCTGCTGCTGCCCCTATCCTGTTTGATGTATTCGGATTATTACCTCCTTCTGTCTGGTTTGAAAAACCCTTCGACGATATGCAAAGTGTTGCTATTTGCAGACAAAGTGGCCACAGAGCATCACCTTTTTGTAATGAAACAGATTCAATCCTGATTCCAGTAAAAGGACTTGAAACCATTGCATGCCCTTATCATCAACTGGTTCATCTCAACCCGGAAAGAACCCAAAGGGTTACCGATCAGTGTGTAAGTATAGATAAAATTATAACCCAATCATGGTTTGTACTTCCTCCTGCTATGGAATGGTTCTACAAAAAAAAGAATCCTTTTTACAAAGAATTGCCTGCATATATGCCCGGTTGTAATCCTGTGAATGAATCAAATCCTATGGCATTATTATACCCAAGAATATCTGAAGCACAGATTGTTATACCCAGAGATCTTGATGGAAAATCCACTGAAACAATATTTGAAGCTGCCCACAGGGAAGATGATGTAACAATTTACTGGCATTTGAACAATGAGTATCTCGGTCACACACAATACTTTCATAAAATGGCCCTGCAACCCGGTAAAGGCCATCACCTTCTTACCCTTGTGGACGAAGAAGGTAATTTTCTTGAAGTTGGATTTAACATAGTAAACAGATAAAAACCTTAACACCTGTATCATGAAAAAAAAATCTATACTCATCATTGCCGTCAGCTTGGTTCTGGTTGTAACGGCAGCCCTGATTTACAGGCAAACAACAAAGGCCACCGAACAAGTTTCAGAAGGTGATTTCAGCAGCTTTATTTCGGCACATAGTGCAGGTACCATATCTACCAGGGACAATATCCGGGTACTGTTTGCTTCGGATGTGATCAAACCCGATGAATCGGGAAAAGAGGCCGACACCAGGCTGCTTAGAATACGACCTTCTGTGAAAGGTACTCTGTTGTGGTATAACGAAAGAACCCTGGAGTTCATTCCCGATGAGCCCCTGGAAAGCAATAAGGAATACAGTATAAATGTGTCACTTGACAGAATCTTTGATGATATTCCACAAAAGTATAAGGAATTCATTTTTAAGGTTAAAACCATAAAACAAGACATTGAGGTGGTTACTGAGGGCATGGAATTTTACGATGACCCAACACGAAAGGACAGACGCATGGCGGGAAGAATTGAAACTTCCGACTATTCTGATCATGAAACAGTACAATCCACTTTAATGGCAAACCAGGAAAATCGTGACCTGCAAATAAGCTGGTCGGAGTCTGACGACTCCAGGCAACATTACTTCTGGGTTGAAGGTATTACCCAATCAGAAAAACCCGGAAAAGTTACTCTTACCCTAAATGGAAAAGCACTAAATATCGATTACCATGAAAGTTTCGAATTTGATATACCGGCAAGTGGTGAATTCCGGATACTCTCCCACAATGTAGCACAAACTCCGGATCAGTATCTTGAAATTAGATTTTCAGAACAACTCGATCCATCACAAAATTTAAACGGATTGATCAAAATTTCAGATGATCCTGAAATACGGATCATTGTGGATGGTAATCTACTCAAAATTTATCCCACAACACGTCTTACAGGTGATTATACTTTTGAGATCCTGCCGGGCATTCGCACCCTGGATAAACAGCAACTTAATGAATCAAATATTATCAACGTAACTTTTGAAGTAATAAAACCCCAGGTAAAACTTATTGGTGCAGGCGTTATAATGCCCTCATCGGGTGGATTATACTTTCCCTTTCAGGCTGTAAGTCTCAGGGCTGTTGATGTAAGCATTGTAAGGATATTTGAACAAAACGTTCCACAGTTTCTTCAGTCAAACAACCTGGAGGGTTCATCAGATTTAAGGAGAGTTGGCAGGTTATTACTGCGCAAAACCATTTTGCTGGATCAGGCCGGCCCTGTAAATTTCAATTCATGGAACACCTATCATATTGATCTGGCTGAGCTTATTAAAACGGAACCCGGGGCCATTTACCAGGTTACCATTGATTTTTCTATGGATTATTCTACTTATAACTGTAATGGCACCGATGATCAGCAACCTATCCAAATCACTGAAGAAAGATATGATCCAAATGATGACCTGATCAGACAGTACCGCGATTATGGTGAATGGAACTGGCGAGAGCGCAACAATCCGTGCCATCCTATGTATTACCGCGATCAGGCAGTCAGTCGAAATGTATTTGCATCAGACCTTGGACTGATAGCCAAAGCAGGTACCGATAGCGATATGATCCTTGCTGCAACACATCTGAACACCGGTCAGGTTATACAAAATGCAGAAATTGAAATTCTTAATTACCAGCAACGGGTTATAAGCAAAGGAGTTACGAATAACCAGGGAATAGCAAGATTTACTTTTGATGAGGAAACTATACCCTTCCTTGCGATTGTAAAATCAGGAAACCAAAAAGGATATCTGAAGCTCGACCGGGGTTCTCCCCTTTCCGTTAGTGCATTCGACATATCGGGAGTGGCCGTTCAAAAAGGATTAAAAGGCTTCTTATATGGTGAAAGAGGTGTGTGGCGACCCGGGGATACACTTTTTCTTTCTTTTATTCTGGAAGATAAGGGCAAAACCCTTCCCCTGAGTCATCCTGTTATTTTTGAGATGAAAGATCCGCGCGGACAAACGATCCACCGAAGTGTTACACCAATTTCCAAAAGCGGAATACATACTTTTCCGGTATCTACCGATCGTGATGCCCCTACTGGAAATTACAATGCAGAAGTGAAGGTGGGCGGAGCAACTTTCACCGGGTCATTTAAAGTGGAAACGGTAATGCCTAACCGATTAAAAATCAATCTGGATATTGATGGTGATGCCATAAGACATGGAAAACCCACAACGGCAAGGTTTGAATCAAACTGGTTGCATGGGGCTCCTGCACGGAATCTTAAAGTAAAGGTTGATGCTATACTTACAACTTCAACCACTTCATTTAATGGATATGAGGGGTATCATTTTGATGACCCCGCAAGACGATTTGAAGCAGAAGAGCAAACCATTTTTGAAGGACAGCTGGATGAAACCGGAAAAACAACATTTCAACCAAAAATCAATATAAAAACCGCAGCTCCGGGAAAACTGAATGCAAATTTTACTGCCCGGGTTTTCGAGGAGGGCGGAGCCTATAGTATTGACAGATTTACTATGCCCTATTATCCTTATGAGATTTTTACCGGGTTAAAGATGCCGGAGACTGACCGTAGCAGAAGCAGATTATACACCGATACTACCCATGTCGTGCAACTGATAAGCCTGAATTCAGAAGGTAAACCTGCACCGGGAAGAACACTGAATATTGAAGTTTATAAGATTGACTGGCGATGGTGGTGGGAAAGAAGAAATGAAGACCTGTCAGGATACATTTCCAGCTCCTATCATCGCCCTATGCAAAGAGCAAAAGTAGTAACCGATAACAATGGTAAGGCAAACTGGAACCTGAGAATCAATCATCCTGAATGGGGGCGTTTTTTGATCAGGGCGGTAGATGCCACGGGCGGTCATGCTGCCGGCACTATTATTTACATGGACTGGCCCGGCTGGATATCCAGAGATCGCCAGGTAACACCCGAAGCAGCAAGTATGCTGGTTTTCTCATCTGATAAAGAAAAATACAATGTGGGTGAAAATATTCATCTTACCATCCCCAGTCCTGACAAAGGGAAAATTTTCCTCACCGTTGAAAGCGGTATAAATGTGCTGGAGACCCACTGGATTGATGCATCAGCAGGAGAAACAACTTTTACCATCAAAGCAGGTGCAGAAATGGCACCCAATGTTTATATCAGTGCAATGCTTCTGCAGCCGCACAGTCAAACTGCCAATGATCTTCCCATAAGAATGTACGGAATCATTCCCGTGGGAATTGAAGATCCGCAAACACATCTTACCCCTGTTATTACCATGGCCGATGCACTTGAACCTGAGCAGAAGGTGTCAATAAGCATTTCGGAGAAAGATGGCAAACCAATGGCATTTACCCTTGCCATGGTTGATGACGGCCTGTTAGATCTGACCCGGTTCCAGACACCCGACCCCTGGAAAAGCTTTTATGCCCGCGAAGCCCTCGGAGTAAAAACCTGGGATCTTTATGACCTGGTGCTGGGAGCCACCACCGGACGGATGCACAGAATATTAAGTATTGGTGGAGATGAAGAAGCAGTTGTTCAGGGAGATAAAACTGCCAACCGTTTTAAACCTGTGGTAAAATATTTCGGACCCATAGAGCTGGACAAAGGCCGCACGGAAAAGATAGAGTTTACAATGTCCAATTATGTTGGTTCTGTAAGAATTATGGCTGTAGCGGCACACGAGGGTGCATACGGCGCCGCAGAAAAAACCGTGGCAGTTAAAAAGCCCTTGATGACACTCGCCACATTACCACGTGTATTGGGTCCTGAAGAGGATGTTGTGCTGCCTGTAAGCATTTTTGCCATGGAAGAGAATATCAGAAATGTAAAGGTGCGCATTGAAACCAATGATTTACTCAGCATACAGGGAGCGCAGGAACAAAGCATCCGGTTTGATGCCCCTGGAGACCAGGTAGTGCGCTTTAACCTTAAATCAGCAGCCCGGTTGGGTGTAGCACGGGTAAAGGTTATTGCCGAAAGTGGTCGGGAAAGAGCAACCTATGATATCGAACTGGATGTAAGAAATCCCAATCCACCCATGACTTTGGTTAAGGATACGATACTAAACCCCGGCCAGACCTGGAAAACATCTTATACTGCTTTTGGGATGCAGGGAACCAATACAGCCAGTATTGAACTGAGCACATTACCCCCGATAAATCTGGGCAAACGACTTCGTTATCTTACAGGCTACCCGCACGGTTGTCTTGAACAAACCGTTTCAAAAGCATTCCCGCAATTGTTTATCAGCAAACTGGCAGAAGTGGATGACCAGGTAAAGAGAATTGCAGAGCAAAATGTAAGACATGCCCTGGATAATATGAGAAGATTCCGCACCACCGAGGGCGGACTTAGCTTATGGCCCGGAGGTGCATACCCTGACTCCTGGGGAACTCTGTATGCCGGACACTTTATGCTGGAAGCCCGAAAGCTTGGGTACTCCATCCCGCCAGGTATTATGGATGGCTGGACCCGCAGCACTCAGCGTGCCGCAAGGAACTGGTCAGCTGCCAGCAGATCAGCATATTCAAACAGCGATCTCATACAGGCTTACCGTTTGTATGTGCTTGCCATGACCAATGCACCCGAAATGGGTGCTATGAATCGCCTGCGCGAAACGCCCAACCTGTCGCTTGCTGCCAGGTGGAGACTGGCAGCAGCATACACCCTGGCAGGAAATCCTGAAGCAGGCCGATCAGTTATTGACGGAGCATCACTACAGATCAGCCCGTACCGGGAACTGACCTATACCTATGGTTCGCACATCAGAGATAAAGCCATGATTGTGGAAACTTTGGTATTGCTAGGAGAAACCAGCAAGGCCTTTCCGCTGCTCAGGGAGATCTCCGAGGCTTTGAGTTCCGATTCTTGGATGAGCACCCAGGAAACTTCTTTCAGTCTCCTGGCATTTTCCAAATTTGCCGAAGCACAACGAACAGATAAGGGACCCCATGCCAGGATCTCCATACATGGCGGGCAGGCGAAAAGTTATTTGTCGCAGTTACCCTTTTACCAGCATAATTTTGATCCCGTACAAACCGGCAACGAAAACGTTGAAATAACCAATAACGGAGAAGGAACATTGTTTGCCAGATTGATAAACCACGGCATTCCTGTATCAGGTCAGGAAGTAGCTCAGAGTAACAATCTCCGCATGGAAATTAAGTATTATTTGATGGATGGATCTACTATGATTCCCGAAAACATTGCCCAGGGAACCGACTTTTATGCCGACATACGTATAATAAACCCAGGTACCAGAGGGGATAATGAACAGTTGATCCTTTCGTATATTGTTCCTTCTGGCTGGGAAATACGCAGCAGCCGGTTGGATGAGGGAGCGCAGGCCCTGGCTTCATCTGCATACGAATACCAGGATATTCGTGATGACAGGGTGTACACCTATTTTAACCTGCCCCGCGGTACGTCAAAATCTTTCAGGATCAGATTCAATGCCGCCTACGAAGGACGTTTTTATATGCCGGGAATAAGCTGCGAGGCGATGTACGACAATTCCATCAATGCACGCAATATGGGAAGCTGGGTGGAGGTGAAACTTCCGTGAAACTTATGCTAGGGTTTTAATACTAAAATGGAATAATTTATATTTGATTAAGGCCATTGGTAAAACAAATAATCACCTTTTAAATCCTTTTTGCTGATATGCAAGAAATGTGACTATATTTGCCGATAGAACAGCTAAACTTTTCACTCAAACAAAATTAAATTAACTGTCATGCAAAAAAAAGTACTTACATTTTTATTAGCCATTTTTGCCTGCTACGCTAGTATTGCTCAAAGCCCAGGCACAATAACTCATTATGATATACAAGAATTAAACGGCGCCCCAAATTCTGACGATCCAGGTTTTTTCACCAGGGAAAATCCTGCTTTTGAAAAATTGCAAAACCAGGAGTTTTACAAAAATGAACTGGAAAAGTTAATATTCTCCCAGATAAAAAATATCAAATCTGATCAGGAGTTCCAGTTGGATTCAACTTATTCTTATACGTGGTCATACGACACCAATGAATTTGTAGATCATGAAAAAGATATCTTTAATTATGAATATGAAGAAAACAACCAGATTACTCATATAATTAAAAAAAGATGGTCAAACGAGGCTGAAATCTGGAGTCCATTCAGCAAATTAGTCGTGGAGAGAGATGATAAAGCTAATATTACTCAGTTGGCTTTTTATAGTTGGTCGTCACTATATGAAGGTTGGGTTGGTAATCAGAAATCAGCGTATGAATATGATAATAACAATAATCTATTGTTATTCAAAGGCTTTTCGTGGGATTATAACCAAAATGAATGGCTATGGAGTACAAAATCTATTTATATATACGATGATAATGAAAATCTTATTCAAAATGCAATCTTTAACTGGCAAAGTGATGATTGGGTTAGCCACCAACAATACATCTACCAGTATGATCAGAGCAATAATATTACTGAATTTGTTTTCCAACTTTGGAGTAATATAAATCATGATTGGTTGAACTCACAGAAAAGAATATATACCTATGACCAAAATGATAATCTCATTGAAGAGCTGAGACTTCTCTGGAATAGTTCAAATGAAGAATGGAGAAATTTTTACAGGTATTTATTTGAATATGATGCAAATGAAAATTTAGTATCAGAAGCCCGTTATTCATTCAACCTTCAGATTAATGATTGGATAGGTGTCAAAAAATTCCTGTTTGAGTATGATAATCATGAAAATAAAACAGAAGAAGTAGTATACAATTGGAATGAAGATTGGATCCCTTTTGAGAAAAAAATATGGGAATACAATCCAGCAGGTAATATTACATATTATAATTTTCAGGTATGGTTTGAGGACGAATGGAGAAATTTTAGTATGTATACTCAGGAGTTCAATGATTTTGATAATATCATAAAAAAGTTGGACTATGGTTGGTCAATTGATGAAAACGAATGGTTTAACTATGGAGAAACAACATACGAATATGATGAATATCAGAACCAGATAGAAATAGTTAATTTCAATTATAATCCTGAGCAAAATGAATGGTTCGGAGTATTCAAAACTAAACGATTCTTTTCAGAGATTTCAACAAACACATCTGACTTTGATGTAAATTTCTTAAAAATCTATCCAAATCCTGCAAGAAATCAGATAAACATAAGCGATATTGAAATTGGATCAGAAATTTCGGTTTACAATTTAAGTGGAAGAAAGCTTATAGGAAAAACTTCTGTCCATAATGCAGAGTTAGTTGAAATTTCAACCCTTACGCCAGGAGTGTATATCTTAGAAATAAGAAACGGAAAATCAATCCATTCCAAAAAGTTTATCAAGCAATAGATACTGAAAGATGTCGATTGATCAATCGGTAAATCAAAGGTTCAGCAGTCGGTTGGGGCTTTTGCTCAGTGCCTTGAGAATTGCAGTGTTCGATAAATAAATCATCAAATTGTCTAAATAAAAATGAACAATTATTTTCTTACTTTTTTACCCATTAACTCAATACCTCACCCATGAAAAGAAGTTTCGCCTCCGATAACAACGCACCCGTTCATCCTGAAGTAATGCAGGCCATTATTGACGCCAATCATGAAGATTATGTTTCCTATGGAGATGATCCGTATACCGAAAAAGCCCGAAGGCTGTTCAATGAAAAATTTGGCCGCGAAGTAAAAGTCTTTTTTGTGTGCACCGGCACCGGTGCCAATGTCTCGGCCATTTCGCACCTGATCAGGCCGTGGCAAACCATTATGTGTGCATCCACAGCCCATATTCATAATGATGAATGCGGGGCCCCGGAAAAGTTTACCGGCAGCAAGCTGCATACCGTTCCGTCGGAAGATGGCAAGCTACGGGTAAAACAACTGGGACCCTTCCTTCACTCCGTGGGTTTTGAACACCATGCGCAACCCGGCATTATTTCCATTACCCAGAGCACCGAACTGGGCATGGTGTATACTCCCTATGAAATCAGGGAGATATCGGACTTTGCAAAGAAAAACAACATCTACCTGCACGTTGATGGTGCACGCATTGCCAATGCAGTTACTGCACTCAACATCAGTCTGGAAGAAATGATCACCCAGACCGGTGTGGATGTCATGTCGTTCGGCGCCACCAAAAACGGACTTATGATGGGTGAAGCCGTGGTTTTTCTCAATGCTGATCTGGCCAGGGACTTTGAATACGTCCGCAAACAATCCATGCAACTGGCCTCCAAAATGCGCTATATGTCGGCGCAATTCATTGCCCATTTCAAAGATGATCTCTGGCTGAAAACGGCATCCCATGCCAACCAAATGGCGCAGCTGCTGGCAGATAAAATCCGGCACATACCCCAGGTAAAACTTACCATGCCTGTGCAGACCAATGCGGTATTTGCATCCATCCCACCCGAAATAATCCAGCCTTTAAAAGAGAAATACTATTTCTATATGTGGAATGAAAGCATAAACGAAGTAAGGTGGATGACCCACTTCCAGACTACAGAACAGGATATTGAAGACTTTGTGAAGGCGCTGGAGGAGCTTATTTTATAAAGTCCGAACCCAGCCGAAGACGAGCTAAGCAATGCTAACCTTTTATTTTGCTGAAAAGAAAAGCTGTACAGTCCTCATTACCGAAGATAACGGCGATTTTTGGTTTTCCGAAAACGAAGTACTTACGTGCGGGATGTTTATTGAGAAGTATTTGAG
>JBHEOF010000059.1:0-392 GCA_046261715.1 Bacteroidales bacterium | reverse complement strand
AAAGACAGGAAACGCAAGGGGCGCAAGATTTTTCGCAAGGGGAACAATGGTCACACTAAACGGAGAACGCAAAACGCCGAACGCAAAAGGTCAGGAATCCAATCCATTGATATCATTCGCGCGGTTGTGGCGTTAGAAATGGGCTTTATCACTGCAGTAGTATGGCTGGGGGATCCTTCGTTCCGCTGCGCTGCACTCTGGATGACAGGCATCGTAAGAAGGATAAAGCAAAAGAAAAAAAGGGGGCGGCTTCGCCGCCCCCTTTTTCTTCACTCCGCCCACGCCAGCCTTGTCATCCTGAGCACCAGCGAAGGATCCCGCAGCCTTTGCAGTAAAGTTATAAAAATCAAAGCCCACACAATCCCTACTCCGGGCACAAACCATTGTAATAT
>JBHEOF010000058.1:0-17691 GCA_046261715.1 Bacteroidales bacterium | reverse complement strand
GACAAGGAGATTACAACTGTATCTCTGGCCGGAACTCGTGTGTTTGAAACCGAAAAAGCCGACAAACCCTGGGGTGATAAAGAATTAAATGAGCAGGAAATAGTTACTGATTACATCGAGAGTGTATTAAGAAAATCAGGGGTATACAGATTTACCAAAGAAGGACCCGTATCACAACGGGCGGGTAACGTGGAGCACTTAAAAACCAGTTTTAGTTTCGAAAAAAAACTAATGAACGAAAATCCATACTCATTCATTCAAATGCTGCACCCTACTCCATCAGTTTGTGGTCTTCCTAAAGAAATGGCACTGGATGTAATCAAGCGAATTGAAAAACACGAACGTGAATATTATACCGGATTTTTGGGTCCGGTGAATTTTGAAAACCAATGGCATCTTTATGTAAACCTCAGAAGCATGAAGGTTGATAAAAACCGGTTTTACTACTATCTGGGAGCAGGTATAACTTCCGGTTCTGACCCTTCCGGAGAATGGGAAGAAACTCAAAACAAGAAAAATACACTGCAAAACATAGTGCAATCATTAAACGGAGAATAAGCATGTCTTTGAAACGACAGGGAGTAAGTGAACTACCATATATTTGCGAAGCACACGGAATCAGGCATGTAATTATCTCACCCGGCTCCCGGAATGCACCTCTTATTTTATCTTTTACTTCTCACCCCGAAATCAATTGCATTAGTATTACCGATGAAAGAAGCGCCGGTTATTTTGCCCTGGGCATGGCTCAGCAACTGAAAAAACCGGTAGCATTGATCTGCACTTCCGGAACCGCCCTGGCCAACTACGCTCCTGCCCTTACCGAGGCTTTCTACCTGAAAATCCCTTTGCTTGTTTTATCCGCTGACAGGCCTCCCGAATGGATTGATCAAAACGATGGGCAAACCATCAGGCAGAATAATTTTTTTCCCAATGCGGTAAAAAGATCATTTATCACACCTACAGAAACTGAAAAAGAAGAAGATCTTTGGTATTTCAGGAGAATTATTAACGAAGCCATTGGTATCAGTATGGCTGATAACCATGGGCCGGTTCATATTAACGTTCCCCTTCGCGAGCCACTGTATGAACCGCTGCCTGAGATTACAAAGATTCCTGATATAATTTCAGTTCAAACCGGATACCATCAATTAAAAGACGACCAATGGCAAGAGATAAAACAAAAATGGGAGTCGTATTCTAAAAAACTCATCATTTGCGGTTTTTCATCGGAAAGAAATCCTGAAATGGAAAAATCCCTGGCAAAGATGACCGAAAATAGTGAAGCAGTAGTAATTGCTGAAAACCTGTCGAACCTGAGCAACGATAGCTTCATTCATTCTCCGGAAAGATTCATAGCATTAATGAATGAACGTGAAAACTTTCGGCCGGACTTACTCGTAACCACAGGAGGAGCTGTCGTATCAAAAAGACTGAAAAAGTACCTGCGTAAATTCTCTCCGAAAGAACACTGGCATGTGGATGAAAATGAGATGTTTGTTGATACATATCAGTCCTTAAATCAAAATATTAGAGTTAACCCTGAATACTTTTTCGGAAACATTGCAGGATCGGGGCCGGTGGATAATGATTACAGCAGGTTTGCAAAGCTAATTAATGAACAAGGTATTAAAAAACACAATGATTTTCTTTCGCAGGCAGAATTCTCCGATCTGAAGGCTTATGAAATAGTATTTAATAAACTACCATTTGATTGCAATTTGCACCTTGCCAACTCTACTCCGGTAAGATATTCACAGCTATTTCCGGCAAAACCCGATATCAATTATTTTTCCAATCGTGGTACATCAGGTATCGACGGTTGTGTTTCAACGGCTGCCGGAGCAGCTTTGGTTTCTGAAAAACTGAATGTATTGCTGCTGGGCGATCTGGCTTTTATTTATGACAGTAACGGATTGTGGAACAATAATCTGCCGTCAAACCTTCGTATCATTGTATTTGACAATGGCGGAGGCAATATTTTTAAACTCATTGAAACCGGGCCCGAAGCAGAAAAAATACGACCATTTATTGAAACACCTCATAAAGTAAAACTTAAAGAACTTTGTGCTGCTTTTAATGTGGATTATATGTATGCACAATCTTCGGAAGAGCTGGAAAATATTTTGTTGCAGTTTTTTAAACCAAACGGCTCTGCAGTTGTTCTTCACATACAAACATCGGGAGATGTTTCAGCAAAAACATTCAAACAATATTTTCAATTTATCAGCAATATAAAATGAGTGCAAAAAGGAACTGGAAAACACTGAAGGAATACAGTGAGATAAAATTTGAGTTTTTCGAAGGTATTGCTAAAATCACTATAAACCGTCCTCGCTATTACAATGCCTTTACCCCTGATACGATTCAGGAGATGAAAGATGCGATGGTTGAATGTCGCGAAAACGATGAAATTTTCACGGTAGTTATAACCGGTGAAGGTGATAAAGCCTTTTGCAGTGGCGGCGACCAGAATGTAAAAAACGTTGGTGGGTATGTAGGTAAAGATGGTGTTCCCAGGCTTAACGTACTGGATTTACAAAAGCAGATCCGTTCACTTCCAAAGCCTGTAATTGCAATGGTAAACGGATATGCAATCGGAGGCGGACATGTTCTCCATGTGGTGTGCGATCTTACCATAGCTTCTGATAATGCTATTTTCGGGCAAACCGGTCCAAAAGTAGGAAGTTTCGATGCGGGTTTTGGCTCATCCTATCTCGCAAGACATGTAGGCCAGAAAAAAGCCCGTGAAATATGGTTTCTTTGCGATCAGTATTCTGCAGAAGAAGCCCGCGAAATGGGTATGGTAAACAAGGTAGTGCCTTTTGATCAACTGGAAGATACTACAGTGGAATGGTGTAAGAAGATGATGAAACGCAGTCCGCTTGCACTGCGCATGATTAAAATGGGATTGAATGCCGAACTCGACGGGCAGGCAGGAATCCAGGAACTGGCAGGCAATGCTACACTTCTTTACTATCTTACGGAAGAAGCACAGGAAGGAAAGAATGCTTTTCTTGAAAAAAGAGATCCGGATTTTAAAAAATATCCAAGATTCCCGTAAATTTGAATACGCAAAGTTGATGATGCAGATTTATCAGGATCAGTTTCAGATAAATGCTATCCGCGTTATCAGTAACTTTTTAAAGAGATGAAAAATACAAAGGCATGGATAGAAGCCGCAAGGCTGAAAACTTTACCCCTGGCGGTTTCAAGCCCGCTCATGGGTAGTTTTCTGGCATGGTCGGAAGGAAGTTTCCATTGGAATATTTTTATCCTTGCAACAATTACCACCTTACTGCTTCAGATTCTTTCAAACCTTGCCAATGATTACGGAGATTTTACCAGCGGAGCTGACAATGAAGAACGGGTTGGCCCGCGCAGACTGGTTCAAAGCGGACTTATCAGTCCGGCTCAGATGAAGAAGGGGATTATAATAAATATTATTCTGGCATTGATTTCTGGTTTGCTTCTGATCTGGTTCGGTGCAGGGGGAAAAGATACATTCATAATCCTGGTTTTTCTGGTTTTGGGTATTGCAGCCATAGTGGCTGCCATAAAATATACTGTAGGAAAAAATCCTTATGGCTACAGGGGTTTGGGTGATCTATCGGTATTTCTGTTTTTTGGATTAATTGGTGTTCTGGGAACACACTTTTTACATACCGGAACTTTTAATCCCTGGCATGCATTACCTGCTACCGCTATAGGCTTACTGAGTGCAGGAGTGCTTAATCTGAATAATCTGCGCGATTATGAAAGCGATAAAAAAGCACATAAAAGAACCCTGGTGGTATGGCTTGGTAACCAGCGCGCCAAATATTACCATCTAAGCCTTATAGTTATATCGGCAATACTAGGTCCGTTGTACGTGATTTTTAATTATCATTCAGCTTACCAGTTTTTATTCATACTTGCCTTCCCGCTTTTTTTCCGCAATGCAATAGCCGTTTTCCGCTACAATGACCCAATGGAGCTATATCCCGAACTCAAAAGACTGGCCCTGGCAACCCTTGTATTTGTAGTTACTTTTGGTATCGGAATGATCATTTAGTAGTTGCTTGCATTTACCTGAAAATTCTTATTATTGGCAAAATTTCTTATTTGAAATCATAAAAAATCAGCGTCATCAGCGTTCCATATTTTATGTGTAAAAATATCTCAAATGATTAAAGCCCAAGTTTCCAGAATTAACCTGCAGTTTATCACCCCCGGACAAACTTCCCGTGGTATTTTATACAGTAAACCATCCTGGTATTTTATTCTGGAACAAAATGGCTATTCGGGTATTGGAGAATGTTCTGTAATTCCAGGATTAAACCCTGAATACAAGGATGGATATGAGCAGAAAGTATTTGAAATTGCCAAAAAAATAAATTCAGGTGTGGTACAGTCGCTTGACGATCTGGACGAATTTCCTTCCATCCGCTTTGGACTGGAAACCGCATTGCTTGAACTTCAGCATGAATCGCAGGGAATATTGTTTCCATCGGCATTTACAAAAGGTGAAAAAGGTATTCCTATCAATGGCCTGATCTGGATGGGGAGTAAACAGGAAATGCAATCACGGATCCGTGAAAAACTCGATCAGGGTTTCAGGGTGTTAAAACTAAAAGTCGGAGCTTTGGATTTTGAGGAAGAAATATCTTTGTTGAGAAACATCCGTGAACAATTTCAGCTATCAGATTTGGAAATTAGACTGGACGCCAACGGTGCTTTTTCTGTAGAAGACGCCCCGGAAAAACTAAAACAGCTTTCAGAATTTCAAATACACTCCATAGAACAACCTATCATAGCCGGACAATGGGAAGCTATGGCAAAAATTTGCAATAAATCTCCCCTACCCGTTGCTCTTGACGAAGAGCTGATTGGCATAAATAACCTATCCATTAAAGAAAAATTGCTGAATACAATAAAACCGCAATATATTATTCTGAAACCCAGCCTTATTGGTGGTCTCCAAAAAAGCAAGGAATGGATTGACATTGCAGCGGCAAAAAACATTGGCTGGTGGGCTACATCGACTCTGGAAAGCAATGTAGGTCTTAATGCGATTGCACAATGGGTTTTCACACTCAAACCCCAGATGGTTCAGGGACTGGGCACCGGGCAGGTATTCAGCAATAATATCAATTCTCCATTGAAGTTGGAAGGTCCGGAGTTATATTACGACTCAATTGTAAAATGGGATGTAATAAGTTCTTAGACTTTTCCCTGACCCGAGGTTTCCTAAAACCATCAAATCTTTTCCAATAATTCTTTTGAAGCTATAAATATTTGTTTTACAGATAATTCAAAGCATTTATTCTCAGTGTATTACAAAACATGTTATTGCAATCATATACAAAATCCTGAAAAAACCTCCCAAATGATGTTTTCAGCAATCAAGATTCGATGATATTTTTAGCTGATTCATCTTAAAAAAAGTTATTAATATTTATTAACAAAACCCTGATTTTATATACTTAACAAGTATTTTTACGCAAGTAAAGGCAGGATTTTTTGGCTTTTAAAGAAAAAAATACGCAATTGATTGAACCTAAACCAATAAAACGCAATGACATATATGCATGTATCTTATTTTTGTAAAGACTGGATATCCGGATTTGCAGGTTTAGCAAGTAATTCGTGTAATTTTTATCAGGAGAGGTAATAACAATCTTTTAAATTGTTTTCAAAAACAATTACCACCCATGTAAAGCAAATGCACATTTGGGAATTTTATATGGGTGAAAAAGAATTATATATGGTTTATTAAGGGGGTATGACGCAAGCTTCATTTTTTCTTTTAAAAAGACATTTTTACATACTTGCAGGATTAATGGTTATTTTCTTATCTCAGAAAATATCACAGGCACAACTACCTTTTGAACAGTCCTTTACAACATCAACTGCCCCGGGATTTACATTTGGAGGAAATCCCAATCCCGCAATTTTAACAGCTCCTGGTATCGATCCGGAAGGTCAGGGTGTGCTTCGAATTACCAACAATAGTGGTAACCAGACTGGTTTTGTATATAGCGATGGAATTGCACTTCCCAGTGCAGGATTAAACATTGAATTTGAGTATTTTACATATGGAGGAAGCGGTGCTGACGGTATTGTATTCTTTCTTTTTGATGCATTAGCTGACCCTTTTCAAATTGGGGGTTTTGGAGGTTCTCTTGGATATGCGCAACGCACCGGTGGTATTCCGGGTGTTAGTCTGGCTTATCTGGGAATAGGACTTGATGAATTCGGAAACTTCTCA
Source organism: Bacteroidales bacterium (assembly GCA_046261715.1). Lineage (GTDB taxonomy): Bacteria > Bacteroidota > Bacteroidia > Bacteroidales > UBA7960 > SKVR01. The sequence continues at coordinate 11,441 of JBHEOF010000058.1, read as the reverse complement.
AACCCTACCGAAGGCAGACAAGGAGGGCCAGGTTCAAGACCACAAAGCGTAACTTTACGAGGTTCGGGAAATGGCAGTGCTACCACACCTGATAACTATCCTTATTTAACCCACGTGCAGGTTTCCCAGGCGCCTTTTAATTTCAATATCGATGTACCAGGTCCCACACGAACCACTGATCCCTCCGATTCAAGGTACAGAAAAGTGGAAATAACTTTAAAACCCCGTACCCCGGAAGGTTTTTTTATCGATATGGCCATTATAACAGGCGGAACACCCACCACAACACATCAGATCCTGCAGGACTTTGAATATGCAACTGCAGCTCCAGATGCTTTTCGTTTGGGATTTTCAGCCGGCACCGGTGGCTTGAACAATTTTCATGAAATAAGAAACCTTGTGGTTACAGCTTTCGATACTGGTGGCATTACCCCACCTTTAGCAGAAGACATCAACAGAGGAACCTGCACCGATACTCCCGTGCAAATCAGTAATATTGATGAAAATATTACTGTTTACGGACCTTCAGATAATTTTGTTAACCTCAATTCAATTGATCTGGACCCGGTTTCTCCCGGTCAACAAACTACAGTTACAATTCCCGGAGAAGGAACTTTTTCGTATAATTCTGTTTTACAGGTAATTACATTTACTCCTGAATCTGGTTTTGACGGAGTTAGTACAGTACAGTATACTGTTCTTGATGCATTTGGAATTGAATCTAATATCGCAAATATTTCTGTTGCTGTTTCGGAAACCTTTTGTCTGGACTGTTTTGTTAATGCTGGCTTTAATAGCATTTTCGGTCTGGTTTATGAAGATCTCAATGCAAATGGTGAACTCAGTGCCGGTGAACCTGGCATTGAGAATATTGAAGTTGAATTGTATGAGGATACAAACAGCAATGGCGTATTAGATTTGGGAGAGCCATTGGCTGAAAGTAATCTTACCAATGCTGATGGAGAATTTCAAATTACAATTTCCCCTGCTGTTTCTACTGAAAATGTCAGGGATGAATTCTCTGGCAATAATGCTTCCGGAAATAACGGGAGTACAAACTGGATCGGCCCATGGGTTACTTCAGGTAATGTAGCATTCACCAATAACGAAATGCGGATAAGAGCAAATCCAAGTCAGGCAACAAGATCAGTTGACTTAACCGGAGCATCTGCTGCAGTGCTTTCATTTGATTATCTTGGCGTAGGCCCAGGGGCAAATAATCCAAGTGTGGATGTGTTGGTCGCAGATAATCCAGCAGGCCCATTTACAGTGCTTTTTTCCATTACCACAGAAACCCCACTTTCATTCAGTCAGGATATATCAATTTATATTTCCGGAAATACGACAATACGTTTTAGGCAACTAGCGGGTAATAATAATACTGGTGTTAATATTGATAATGTAGATATTACTTTTAATATTCCAGGTTCGGCAAATTATATATTACAGCTCGGTTCTCCATTACCCGGTAGCCTTATCCAAACATCTCTACCTTTATTTTATCCTATCAGTTTTACAGGCACTGACGAAACCAGTTGCGATCATTTATTCGGATTGATTGTTCCTGATCCATTTATTAATATTGAAAAAGACCTGACTGATATTAACGGGGATCCTTCTATTACAGAATACAGTGCAGTGGGTGATATTATAACCTATTCAATTGTTGTAGAAAATACAGGTAATGTCACCATCACTAACATTGATGTTACCGACCCGCTCACAGGACTTACTACAACCATCGCATCCCTTGCCCCCGGTGCCAGCCAAACCTACAACGAGTCGTACACCATCACCCAGGCCGATCTGGATGCCGGAAGTGTAACCAATACTGCAAGTGCAGCAGGCGAAGATACCAACGGGGACCCGGTGAGTGACAATGACAGTGCTACAGTCAACGCAGTCCAGGATGCACAGATCACCGTCACCAAAACCGCAAATCCGCTAACTTACAATGCTGTAGGGGATGTAATTGATTACACCATCATTGTAGAAAATACCGGTAACGTAACCGTGACCAACATCACCGTAACTGACCCGCTTACAGGGCTCAGCACCACCATCGCTTCCCTGGCTCCCGGCGCCAGCCAGACTTTTAACGAGTCCTACACCATCACCCAGGCGGATCTGGATAATGGCTCGGTAACCAATACTGCATCAGCTGCCGGTGAAGATACCAACGGTGATCCGGTGAGTGATAATGACAGTGCGACGGTAACAGCAGTCCAGGATGCAGAAATTACTGTCACCAAAACTGCGAATCCGCTTACTTATGATGCTGTGGGTGATATAATCGACTATACCATCGTGGTGGAAAATACCGGCAACGTCACCATTACAAACATTACAGTAGAAGACCCATTAACAGGTTTAAGCACAACCATAGCGAGCCTGGCCCCCGGTGCCAGCCAGACTTTTAGTGAGTCGTACACCATCACCCAGGCCGATTTGGATAATGGTAGTGTAACCAACACCGTTAGCGCTGAAGGGGAAGATACCAATGGTGATCCGGTGAGTGATTCCGGCAGTGCTACGGTAACAGCCATTCAAAATCCTGAACTTACCGTTACCAAAACCGCCGACCCAACAACCTACAATGCTGTGGGGGATGTCATTACCTATACCATCACCGTGGAGAATACCGGCAATGTAACTGTTTCTGATATTGATATTGTGGATGATCTTACAGGCGATACCTGGTTCATCGTTTCACTGGATCCGGGTGTGGTGGAAACATTTACTGCAACTTATGTTATTACACAGGCAGATCTGGATAATGGCTCTGTAACCAATACCGTTACTGCAGAAGGAGAAGACACAAATGGTGATCCGGTTACTGATAGTGGTAGCGCAACAGTTACTGCGGTTCAGAACCCGGAACTTACTATAACAAAAACTGCTGACAGTGAAACATATAGCAATGAAGATGAAGTTATTGAATATACTTTGATTGTTACAAATACAGGAAATGTTACCTTAACTGATATAACGGTTGATGATCCCCTGACGGGATTTAATGAATTCATCGCTATTCTTACTCCTGCAGAAACAATCTCATTCACAACAACTTATATAGTGACTTACGGAGACCTGATAGCAGGGAGTATAACCAATACTGCCACAGCATCAACAAATTATAATGGTTCTGATGTTATCAGCAGTGATAACGAAATAGTTCTTTATGACCTTACAGATCCTGAAATCAACATTACCATTGTAACTTCAGATGTACTTTGTTTTGGTGAAGCAACAGGTACTGCAGAAGCAATAATTTCCGGTGGTTTACAGCCGTACAGTATAACATGGTATACCGATCCTGTTCAAACCGGTCCTATAGCATTTGATATACCGGCGGGAACCTATGTGGTTATGGTTAGTGACACATTAGGCAACACGGCTGAGCAAATGTTCACCATTAATCAGCCTCTTGAACCTTTGAATATCATTGAATATATAACGCATGTAAGTTGTCATGGAGAGCAAAACGGCTTCATCGAAATTGAGGTTTTCGGCGGTACACAACCTTATACCTATTTATGGAGTAACGGAGAAACATCACAAAACATTTATAATATGGCAGCCGGATTGTATTCTCTGTTAACCGAGGATGTTAATGGTTGTACTTTGGAAACTGAATTTGAAATAAACGAACCCGACCCATTGGTTATTACCAATATTGAAATAACCGGTACTATCTGTATAACCGATGAAACCGGTGTTATAACGTTTGATATAAACGGCGGAGTACCCCCTTACTCCTATCTTTGGAGCAATGGCTCAACTGAACCGCATCTTATTAATGTAGTAAGTGGAGATTATAGCGTTGAGATAACCGACAGCAATGGATGTACACTGAATTATGATTTTTACATACCCTATGAAACAGATGAATGTGATATAACCACTTCACAAGGATTTAGTCCAAATGGCGATGGATTCAACGACTTTTGGATCATTGATGGCATTACTGCATATCCTCAAAATACGGTTCAGGTATTCAACCGTTGGGGTACATTGGTGTATGAAGCAACACCTTACGAAAATGACTGGGATGCTGTTCCCAACCGGGGTAGAATATTTGATTCTTCGGGCAAATTGCCTGCGGGCACATACTATTATTTAATAACACTTGAACCAGGTGGTGAGATCATTACCGGATGGATTTACATTGCCAGGTAAAATAAAAAAACATAACTGATGAAGAAATACGTTTTCGTTTTCATGATACTAGGTTTTCTGCTCTGCGGCAAAGTCTTTCCGCAGCAGATTCCCATGTATGGTCAGTATATATTTAACAACACTGTGATTAACCCTGCCCAGGCCGGTGCGCGCGACAAAAACCAGGCCGGTATCCTGGGTCGCTACCAGTGGCTGGGGATTGACGGTGCCCCGGTAACGTATACAGGTTTTGCCAACTTCAGACTTCCAAACAATATTGGTCTGGCTGTAGGAATATATCAGGACAACTTAGGTCCTGTGCGTGATTTCACCATACAAACAGACCTTGCATACCATGCACGCCTTACTGAGAAATGGTATTTATCAGGTGGGCTCAGAATCTTCATGTCAAACATGAATATAAATCTTACAGGACTTGAAAATATTGATCCCGGCGACCCATATTTCAGCTATGATTTATCTTCCGGCTTACACCTTAACCTGGGAGCAGGCTTACTGGCTTTTTCCGAGAAATCATTCCTGGGAGTATCAATGCCACAGGCTCAGCGCAGGGGAATTCTATCAACCAATCAGCGTCTTAATACTTTTTCCTTGCATTTTATTGCATACGGAGGAACAACACTCGATTTGACTGACGAGTTTGTGGTTACACCAAGTACTTTATTTAAAACCAGTGATCATGCGCCATCTCAACTTGATTTAAATGCCATTTTCGGTTACAATGAAATATTTGATTTTGGACCTATGATCAGATCAAATCTTGCCGAAGGATGGTTTGATGCTGTGGGATTTTTAGCCGGATTTTATATTACAGAAAACTGGTATTTTGGATACATGTATGAGTACCCTGTAAACAATCTCAATATAATTACCAAACAAACCCATGAAATATCTTTGCGTTATTTATGGGGCAGTAAAAAGAAGATCAGGATAAGGTCTCCGCGTTATTTCCTGTAAATTTTTAAAATGTTCTGAGAACAATGAATCGATTATAGTATTTTTGAGTAATGAAAAAATTTGGTTTAAACTGCATATTACTTTGCCTGCTGGCCTTTATTTTGGCTCCGGATTTACATGCCGGGGAGCCTGAGAAGGAAGAGGGCTTGTTGGGCATAGATTTGCGGAAAGCCAAGAATCGGTTTCAAAGGGCTGTTGATTCAGGGCGGGATAGTCTGAGTATTAACCTGGCTGAAGTACTTTTCTATTCAGGAGATTATGAAGATGCTCTCAGATACTATCAAAAGGCTGATTCATTAAACCTGGTAAGTACCTTGCAGCAAAAAAGAAATTTTACCCATACTGCACGATTGCTTAATGTAAAATCAAGTTATGAATCATCAACCGGGCATTTTAATAAAAACTGGGATTTTGATGTTGAGATTGGTGACTTTGCCGCAAACTCGCCCAATGAAGATTTTGCTCCCTATAAATGGAACAATATATTGTTTGTTACGTCATCGCGCAAGTCTTCACGCAGACGCTATGCATTCACAAATAAACCCTACCTGAATGTTTATGCTTTTGATGAAAACTACTCATCAATGCCGTTACCCAATTACCTTCCACGAAAGTTGAACACGCGGCTGCACGATGGCCCTGTAACCATATCTGCCGATACAAGTCTGGTGGTCATCACAAGAAACTATTCCAAACCCAATCAACGTAACACGCATAACCTTTATCTGGAGTATTATGTAAGAGAAAATGGCGATTGGAGTGATGCCCGATTATTTCCATTGTCAGATGAACAATACTCTCTTCAGCATCCCTATTATGATGATGATGAGAAAACACTATATTTCTCTTCCGATATGCCCGGTGGCTTCGGTGGATTTGACCTTTATAAATCAAAATGGAATGGTGAAACGTGGGAAGGACTCAAAAACCTTGGCCCGGAAATTAATTCACCCTATGATGAAGTTTTTCCTTCACTCTCACCTGATGGTGATCTTATCTATTCAACCAATCATATTGAAACCTATGGGGGTTTAGACATAGTTCTATTTCGTGATAGTATGAGAACCTTGTTCCCACACCCCATCAACTCAGCCCATGATGATTTTGCCATAAACTTTGCCGGCGATTCACTGGGATATTTCTCATCAAACCGAACAAAAGGCGTTTTTCGCGATAACATCCATACATTCTCCATACCTGACCTTTGCCTGTTGAATACAATTATCTTGCTACAGTTAAAGATATGGAAACATCAAGTCCCATTGAAGAAGCCATTGTTGCTTTTGGGTCTGACTCTCTGGGCGTTTTTGGTATAGTTATTACAGATGAGAAAGGTCAGAGTTTATTATTCCGCAGCAGTTCTGATCCGGGAGTTTTCAATTTTGAAGTCAGTAAATCAGGCTATAACACACTGTCAATAACCAGTGACGAGTTTACATACGAAGATACCTACTACAATATTACCCTTTTGCTGGAAGAAGAATTCATACCCGAATTGATCATTTCAGGAAAGATCATACTTTATTTTGAGAATGATGTTCCGCCGGTTTCAAGGGGTGGATTCTCTGATGTAGCGGATTACAATGAAGCCTATAATATTTACCTGAAAAACCGCAATCTTTATTATCAAAACAGCATTAATACAAGAGAGGAGCTGGATGAATTTTTTGAGTTAGTTGATTCTTCCATGGTAAAACTGGATTTACTAATTCCATACATGGTTGAGCAGCTGGAAGCAGGTTATGATTTTTCTATTGAATTAACAGCATTTGCTAGTCCGCTTGCCACAAGCAGATATAACGAATTGCTTTCAAAACGGAGAAACGCATCCGTCAAGAACTATTTTCAAAATCCGGATGATATAAAATTGCAGGATTACATTGATGATGAAAGGATTGTTTTCACTGAAAGTGTTGTGGGTGATACAAAAGCTCCGGATAATATTTCTTCCAGCCGCACAGAACGCCGGAAGTCAGTATACAGTGTTGAAGCTTCCCGTGAGCGCAGGGTGCAACTTGAATGGGAAATGATACCCACTGAAAGGGTAATTATTGCAGAAAAACACGAAGAAGATATTCCGGATATTGAAATTGCCGATGAAATGGAGATTGAAGCAGAACCCGTTATAAAACCGGAATTGATCCAGGCACACTTCATTATTGTCGGATCTTTGAGAACCATGAACAGTGCCCGTTTGCTACTCAGCGAACTGGAAGAAAAAGGAGTAAATGGCGCAGGCATACTGGAAAGCCCTGCTGATGGAAATTTCAGGGTTTATCACAGTGCCTACCTTTCTAGACGCCAGGCACTTAATGAAATAAGACAGATCAGAAGAGATATTACTACAGATGCATGGATTTTCACAAAAGACATTGAAAATGAGAAATTGCAAGCTTATGGAGTAATACAACCAACAACTGATGCAATCATAGATAACCGTTACTTCATTATTGTAGGAGCTTTCAGAAACTTCAGTGGTGCTGAAGCCACAGTGAGCAAATTGAAATCACAGGGAGAGAGCACAGCGGGAATTCTTGACGAAACACCCGGCGGGCTTTATCATGTGTATTCCCAGGCATATCCAACTCTCCGTCAGGCTCAGGAAGCACTCAACAGCGTAAGAAATGAAATTTCCGGCGAAGCGTGGATTTTCAGAAGAAGGTAAGCTGTCTTTTAGCATAATACCTCTTTACAATTAATTCTGATCAAAAGGCTGCAATCTACCAGGCAGCCTTTTGTTTATAATGTTTCGAAAAAAACTAATTTTGACGGTAAACAATATTTGCCACTTTGGAATGCAAAACAGATACACAGACCTCCAGCTAAACGGAAAGAAATATAACTCTGAGACTCTTAATTATCTTTGCCGGGATAAGCTACAGAAAAATTCTGCAGGTGCATGGGAAAATGATATTTATGAATTCATACTGAATTGGCTCAATGAAAAAGATCATATCCTGATAAATACATCAGGATCCACAGGCAAGCCCAAAACCATAGCTCTTAAAAAATCACAGATGGCTTATTCAGCCAGGCAAACGTGCGATTTTTTTGATCTCAACAATGAAAGCACAGGTCTGTTATGCCTGCCGGCAGCATACATTGCCGGTAAAATGATGATCGTACGCGCATTTATTAGCGGATTCAACCTGATTACCCATGAACCTATGGGAGATCCGTTTGCCCATCTTAATGAGAAAATTGATTTTGTGGCCATTACTCCATTTCAATTATATCAATCACTGGGAACGCTGAAAAATGATAGTCATGTAAAAACTGTTATTGTTGGTGGTGGTGAGATCAGTCCTGCCCTGGAAAGAGAGATACAGGGTATTCCGGCCAATATTTTTGCTACTTATGGAATGACCGAAACCAGCAGCCATATTGCACTCAGGCAGGTAAATGGCACAGAACGGAGTACTGATTTCCGGGTAATCGGTGATACAAAAATTTCAACAGATGAGCGGAACTGCCTGGTAATAGAAAACCCGTTTCTTTTTGATGGAAAGCTTCTCACCAATGATATTGTGGAGATCATATCCGGTAGGCGTTTCAAATGGCTGGGCCGCTTTGACAATATTATAAACAGCGGAGGCATTAAAATTATTCCTGAAGAAATTGAGAAAACCATTGCCCATCTGCAACCCCATGCAATGGTAATAAGTTCTGTTCCTGATAATAAACTGGGAGAAACAGTTGTACTCGCAATAGAAACCAAAAGTTTAACGGAAAAGTCAAAGGAGAATTTGCTCCGACAGATAAAAATTCTGGTTCAACCTTACGCCATACCACGTAAAATCTTTTATATCCCGGAATTTCCCAAAACAGAAACAGAAAAGATCAACAGGCAAGTATTAAAGGAATTGCTCAGAAATAAACCGGAGAGTAAAACCTGAGACCTTTAATCTGCTATTTCCTTTCTTCCACCCACTCACGGGCATTTACAAAAGCTTCGAGCCATGGACTTACTTCGTCATTTTTCCGGTTGGCCGGATAATGTGCCCATTGCCACGGAAAGATGGCTCTTTCCAGGTGAGGCATCATGGAGAGGTGCCGTCCGTCATCCGAACAAATCGCAGCAGCATTGTAATCGCTTCCGTTGGGGTTTGCAGGATAAGTATTGTAACCATAAACTCCGGGTATATGGTATTCGCTCTCTTCCAGTGGAAGACGGTATTTACCTTCACCATGGGCAATCCAGATTCCCAACCGACTGCCCGCAAGAGATTTGAGCATGACCGAATGATTCTCCAGTATTTCCATATTTACAAATCCCGACTCGAATTTGTGACTGTCGTTATGAAGCATTTTGGGTTTGTTGGTTTGGTCAGGATATACCAGATCAAGTTCTACCATAAGCTGACAACCATTGCATATTCCCAAACTCAGAGTATCTTCTCGTTTGTAAAAATTATCCAATGCATTACGGGCCTTCTCATTGTAAAGGAATGCTCCTGCCCATCCTTTGGCAGAACCCAGTACATCGGAATTAGAAAAACCACCTACAAAAACGATAAAATCAATCTCTTCCAGGGTTTCCCTTCCGGTAATAAGATCGGTCATATGTACATCCGCAACGTCAAAACCAGCAAGATAGAGTGAATAAGCCATTTCCCGGTCACCATTCACACCTTTCTCGCGAATAATGGCAGCTTTGGCTTTACGCGAGCCGGCCTGAGGTGTTTTGTCAAGACCCAAAGATTCCAGGGTTCCTTTAAATTCAGGGGCAAATCTGTAGTTTAAGATTTGTTCATTGTAATTCCTGTAACGTGCTTCTGCCAAAAGTTTACCGCTTTGATCGCGATCCAGCAGCCAGGAAGTTTTATACCAGATATCGCGCAATGCATCAATATTAAAATCAAGTGTCGGCTCTTTACCATTCAGACTAATTACACGCTCTTCAACCGGAGATCCAATAACTTTATAGTAAACACCATATTGCTCAAAAACTTCGGCTACTGCATCTCTGTCAGAAATTTGAATAACTACAGCAGGATTTTCACTGAACAACACTTCAGCAATGTCATTTTCAGGAAAAACAGACAAGTCGGTACTGATACCATGGCTTTCATTCGCAAAGCACATCTCAAGCAAAGTAGTGATAAGTCCGCCGGCCGATACATCATGTCCGGAAAGAATCAGATCTTTATTGATTAATTCCTGGATAGCGGTAAAACAGTTAATAAAATACTCAGCATCTTTGATGGTTGGAGCTTCTGTGCCCAAAGTATTCAAGGTCTGGGCAAAACTGCTTCCACCCGTTTTCAAAGTATCGGAAGAAAAATCAACATACAGCAATACGGATGACTCATCCTTAACAAGAACAGGTTCCACCACCTTTTTTACATCAGAAACTTCGGCAACAGAACTCACAATGACTGTTCCCGGAGAGAATACCTTTTTACCATCGGGGTATTTCTGTGTCATGGAAAGTGAATCTTTACCGGTGGGAACATTGATTCCCAATCGACAAACAAAGTCACTCAAAGCTTCCACAGCTTTGTATAATCTCGCATCTTCACCTTCATTTTTACAGGGCCACATCCAGTTAGCACTGAGGCTAACACCCTTTAAGCCGTGGGTGAGAGGTGTCCAAACCAGATTGGTAAGCGATTCGGCCACAGCAAGCAATGAACCGGCAGCAGGGTCAATCAAAGCGGCAACAGGTGCATGACCAATAGATGTAGCAACCCCTTCCCTGCCCCGGTAGTCGATAGATGTTACACCGGCATTGTTAAGAGGAAGCTGAATTTCACCGGCACATTGTTGTTTGGCAATTCTTCCTGTTACTGAGCGGTCAACCTTATTGGTAAGCCAGTCTTTACAGGCTACGGCTTCAATCTGAAGCACATTCTCAATATATTCTTCAATTTTATGAAGGTCATATGCCAGGGGTTTGAATTTTCCGCTGCTTGTATTGTCCTCCAGAAGGGTCTTGGGAGCATTACCAAACAACTCGGCCAGTTGCAGATCAATAGGTTTATTTCCTTTATTGTCTTCAAACTTCAGGTGCATATCACCTGTGGTTTCGCCCACCACATGCATGGGCGAACGTTCGCGTTCTGCTGTATTTCTGAGATCTTCAATATCTTTTTCCTTCATAACCAGACCCATGCGTTCCTGCGATTCATTGCCTGCAATTTCTTTGGCAGAAAGTGTAGGATCTCCCACCGGAAGTTTATTCAGATGGATAGTTCCACCGGTGGCTTCCACAAGTTCTGAAAGACAATTCAAATGGCCGCCGGCGCCATGATCATGGATAGACACAATGGGATTTTCATCGCGTTCAACCATGGCACGAATGG
>JBHEOF010000057.1:0-17706 GCA_046261715.1 Bacteroidales bacterium | reverse complement strand
CAAGCACCCCATACTCGGGATATTTATCAGGCTTTTTGTCTTTGGGTTTATCGGAATCGAGGTAATAATCAAACCAATCCATGGTGCGTACGATATAGTCGAGGCGGTGCAGATTCATCCGGTTTCCATGGCCTTCGTCATTGTACCAGATGAGTCTCACGGGTGCTTCTCCATGGAGTTTGAGCGCACGATACAGCTCCAGACTTTGTGACGGGTGCACCCGGGAGTCTTCTGTTCCGTGCAGAATGAGTGTGGGCGTTTTACTCTGGTGGGCATATTTGACGGGACTGCGGCTGTAAACATCTTCCCACTTTTCATAGTTCCAGTAACCCCAGTGCACGTAGTAATCTTCCCAGGGAATATCGGTGGTATTGCGCTTGGATATCTGGTTGGAGATTCCTACAAAAACCACACTGGCTGCAAAGCGATCGCTATGCCGTGTGGCCGACCATGCCGAGAAATAACCGCCGTATGAACCGCCGCCCATACCCACTCGGTCTTTATCCACATAACCGATGTTAATGAGATGATCAATACCATCGAGCACGTCATCGTATTCCACACCCACCAGATCGCCGAAGCCTGCCATGGTAAAATCAACTCCACGGCCTGAACTGGCGCGGTAATTGGGCATGAACACAAAGAAATCGTGGGCTGTGGCTATTTGTCCCCACATACTGTATGATGTACTCCAGCCATTTTTAACCGCTGCTTCGGGGCCGCCATGTATATAAACGATCAATGGATAGCTTTTACCTTCTTCATAGTTCAGGGGATACAGCAGTACACCCTCTATGTCTTTACCATCGCGTGCATCATACACCAGTTTACGCTGATGACTGAGCTGAACATCTGCCAGCCAGGAGTTGTGATGTGTGAGGCGACTGAGTATTTTTCTCCTTATTTCAAAGGTGAAAAGTTCGCCGGGATGTTGCCAGGTATTTCCTGCCATTGCAATTAGCCCGTCAACATGGTGAAAGCCCCTGAACACAACCTGTGCAGGTTGAATAAGAATTTCGCGTGATGGCCGGTTAAGGGCTTGTTCGCTCAGCACTATATCAACTCCTTCCTCGGCAGCGTATAACAAAGTGCGGTTGTCTTTCCAGGTGTGGTCAATAACGCTCAGCTCCATCCCTTTCACATAATTGCGCAGCTCTTCAAAGGGTTTTTCATTGGGCACCTCTGTAACAAAAAGACTTCCCACTACTGCATCTTCCAGTTTTGATGCGGATTGAAAGGCCAGTTTTGTGCCATCGGGACTCCACACCAGTTTACCCAGTTTTCCGGGGTTGTTTACCAGCAGTTTCATTTCGCCGGTTTGCATATCCACAGTATAGATGCGTTTGAACATGTATGAGTCGTCGACAAGGTTCCTTGGTGCAATCGCTGCAGCAGCCAGCTTTTTATCCGGGCTCAGTGCAAAGTCGAATACCGTAACTCCGCTGGTAAGCTGTTTCATTTCATGTGAATTCAGGTCGTACCGGTAAAGATTCAGGTGGCGGTATTCCTCTTCATACACATCAATTTTGAATCCTTTGCTTTGCAGATCGCGCTGCGCAGGGTCCTGTGGCGATACGGATACCACAGCAAGGGTGTTGTCATAAATAAAATCATAGGAGTTGATACCTGCTGAATGTTTTGTAAGCGGATAAGCTTCACCGCCAATCAGCTTGATGGCATATACCTGCGTGCCTTGTGCTTCCGGAAAGTTAGCCCTGAAGGTAATGGCATCACCTGCAGGTGTCCATCCCAATGAGTAAACACTCTTCTTACCGGTAATAAAGGGAATGGATTCCTGTTTCTGCATATCATACACATGCAACTCGCGGTAATCGCCACCGGCATTGTCGGTAAAAGGCCTGGGTACAGTCAATGTGTAGGCAATGTAATTCTTGTCAGGTGAAATTGCCACTTCTGAAACCGATTCAATATCGAACAGGTTTTGTGGGGTAAGGGTTTTTTGTGCATTTGCCGGTAATCCGAAGATCAATACCAGCAAAGAGAACAACAGAAATTGTTTCATTTGATTTTTCATTGGATTTGCTTTTATTTTTTGAGTAAAATAATTAAGTATAATAAACCAGATTATGATATTTCTTCCTCCCATACAAGGTAGTCTTTAAATAAATCATTTACATCACCGGCCGGTTTCTGGGCGAATATCCCGAATACCGATGCTCCGCTGCCACTCATGCATGCATACAGGGCTCCAGATCCATACAATTGGGTTTTGATTTCTTTTATTTCAGGATGTTTCATAAAAACAGACATCTCAAAGTCATTAACCAGGAGTCCTTTCCATTTTTTTACCGGAAGTGTAAGCACATTTTCCAGTCTGGTTTCCGGCATTGACGGTTTAATTTCTGCATAGGCTTCAGCAGTGCTCACATGGATAAGCGGTGAAAGAAGAATAAGGTAATACCCTTTGAGTGAAACATCAAAAGGTTTCAGTATTTCACCCTTTCCTGAAGCAAGGGCAGGCTGACCGTTCAGGAAAAAACTGCAGTCGCTGCCAAGTTGTTTTGCATATTTATGCAGCAACTCTCCGGGGATGTCTGCCTCAAAAAGATCATTTATGAGTTTCAGGGTGAAAGCAGCATCGCTGCTTCCACCTCCCAGGCCTGCTCCAATGGGGATTACCTTATGAAGATGAATTTTTACCCGGGGAATATTATGATGCTTGTGCAGCAATTCCCAGGCTTGCAGGCAAAGATTCCCTTCAGCATTGCCGGGGATCGGAATCCCGCTTGCTGAGAATTCCGTTTTACCATCACTTGCCGGAATGATCTCAAGTGCATCGGACAACTTAAGCGGATAAAAAAGTGTTTCAATATCATGAAATCCATCTTCCCTTTTATTTAAAATATGAAGGCCAAGATTTATTTTGCTGTGCGGATATACGATCATGCCCCTTGGTTTTATTTGATTACAAACCTATGATTTTTTTTTATTTTTTATCACATTACATTGTATAAACCAGCTAAAAGATTCAGCTAAGGGAAATTTATTCCCAAAGTTTTTTAAATTCATTCAGGTTTGAATTCATATTCCTTATTTTTGTATCAATTATAAAAGTTTTATACTTCATTAGATAAAAGTATGTCAACTATTCTTAATTCTGTAATTTCCTGGTTTCTGAAACAGAGAGTTTCCCAGATTGAGTATTTCAAGAAAAATCCCCACGAAGCTCAGAACGAACTTTTTTTTGAACTCCTGCATAAGGCCCGAAATACAGAATGGGGTAAAAAATATGATTATTCCTCATTTAAAGATATAAAAACGTTTCAGGAAAGAGTTCCTGTTCAGGATTACGATGATGTTAAGCCCTACATTGAAAGGTTACGCAAAGGTGAGAACAATCTTTTATGGCCTACCGAAATAAAGTGGTTTGCAAAATCAAGTGGTACTACCAGCGATAAAAGCAAATTTATTCCGGTGAGTAGCGAAGCCCTTGAAGATTGCCACTTTAAAGGAGGAAAGGATATGCTTTCCATTTATTGCAATAACAGGCCCGATACAGAAATATTTACAGGCAAGGGTTTGGTTATGGGAGGAAGCCATAGCATGAACGAATTTAACAGTAACTCTTACTTTGGAGATATATCAGCGATTCTGGTTCAGAATCTCCCTTTCTGGGCACAATTGCTGCGTACACCCGATATTTCAATAGCTCTTATGGATAACTGGGAAGAGAAGCTTGATAAAATTGCCCATGCCACCATTACGGATAATGTTACCAACCTGAGTGGTGTGCCATCATGGAACCTCATGCTTTTGAAGAAAGTTCTGGAAATAACCGGACGGCAGAATATCCTTGAAGTATGGCCCAATATGGAACTGTTTATTCATGGGGGCGTAAGTTTTGCTCCCTACCGCGAGCAGTTTAAAAAACTTGTACCCTCTGAACAAATGTGGTACATGGAAACCTACAACGCATCAGAAGGTTTCTTTGGCATCCAGGATCTGCCCCATACAAGAGAAATGTTGCTTATGCTCGATTATGGTATCTTTTACGAATTCATTCCGCTTGATGAGCTTGAAGCGGAAAATCCACGTGTGCTTACCATCGATCAGGTGGAAACCGATACAAATTACGCATTGGTTATTTCTACCAATGCCGGACTATGGAGGTACATGATTGGCGACACTATTCAGTTTACCAATACCAATCCATACAGGATACAGATATCAGGGCGTACAAAAAACTTTATCAATGCTTTTGGTGAAGAAGTAATTATTGATAATGCCGAAAATGCCCTTGATGCTGCCTGCCGCGAAACGGGAGCTGTGGTAAGTGAGTATACTGCTGCTCCCGTTTTTCTGGAAGACAACAACTCGGCAAGCCACGAATATCTCATAGAGTTTGAGAAAGAACCTGATGATCTTGAGAAATTTACCCATATTCTTGACAAAACCCTGCAGGATATAAACTCGGACTATGAGGCCAAACGAACCGCTGATATACTTCTGAAAAAACTTAAGGTTACGGCCTTGCCGCGCGATACTTTCTTTAAATGGTTAAAATCGAAAGGAAAAGTGGGAGGACAAAACAAAGTCCCGCGTCTGTTTAATAACAGAAAGTATGTTGATGAAATACTGAAGTTTATTTCTTAATACATTTTGTGTGAAATTATTTTTTCTTGTATCCTGGATCTTTGTCCTTTTATTTTCGGGCAGTTTCGCTTCTGAACTTGTATTCGTAGAAGAGTACAAAAACATAAGTTCACTGGCCGGGGTTGATAAGATGGGAAATATCTACAGCATTGAAAACGGAGTACTTAGAAAACATAATGCCTCAGGCGAAATAATTTCATACAGCAAAAGATCTTTCGGACCGGTTACTTTTGCCGATGTCAGCGACCCCCTTAACATACTTGCATTTTTTGGCGATTTCGGCCATGTGGTTATGCTTGATAAAAATCTTGCTGAGAAACGCTCATTTAATGCTTCTGATCTTATAGCAACAGATGTTCCCTCGAAAATTTGTTTTTCATCCCAGAATGGTTTCTGGGCGTGGTATGCCGGATTATATCAACTAATAAGATTCAACGACCGGGGAATGCCTGAGGTATCGGGCAATGATCTGAGCCTTGAATATCCTTCCATGGGAAATATTACCTATATGCATGAAAGCAATGAGCAGTTGTTTATTGCAGCAAACGGTGTTTGGGTTTTTGACCGGCATGCCAACTTTTTGTATTCATTACCTGATATTCCAACCGAAAAAATTCAGTTGACTGAACAATATATTTTTTCTTTAGAAGGACAGAAAATGAAAGTTTATGATTTTTTTCTTCGCGGGGAAAATGTATTTTTGCTACCGGAAACCGGTATAAAATTTTTTTTTGTAAAGGGCGATGAAATTTTTTTACAAACAGAAGTTTCGTTAAAAAAATATCGTTTTACCGGAAATTTCCATTAATTTTCCAGATTACTTTTGGTAACCGGGCAAAAGCCCCATAATTCATGAACTATGCATATAGCGATCGCAGGAAACATTGGTTCAGGTAAAACAACGCTTGCCGCGTTATTATCCAAGCACTACGGTTGGGAAGCCCATTATGAGGATGTTGAAACCAATCCTTACCTGAATAATTTTTATGAAGACATGCAGCGATGGTCTTTTAACCTTCAGATCTATTTCTTAAACAGCAGGTTTCGTCAGATCGTTGACATCCGTAAAAGCGGGAAAACCGTAATACAGGATCGTACTATCTATGAAGATGCTTATATTTTTGCACCCAATTTGCATGCCATGGGGCTTATGTCAACCCGCGATTTCGAAAACTACTCCACCCTTTTTGAACTCATGAGCTCTTTTATTCAACCTCCCGATCTGCTTATTTATCTCAGAGCAGGCGTACCTACCCTGGTGAACCAGATACAGAAAAGAGGACGCGATTACGAAAATACAATCCGGCTGGATTACCTGAAGAGACTTAATGAACGGTATAATGAATGGATTGATGGCTATACGCATGGAAAATTGCTTATTATTGATGCTGATACTAATAAATTCTCTGAAAAAACTTCTGACCTTGGCGAAGTGATCCAGAAGATTGATGCTGAAATTCACGGTTTGTTCTGATGCGATCTCAAGCCATGAAATAATATTTTTTATACTGTTTTTTATAACTTCGTAGAATAAATTGCGTATAACCAAGCAAATAAAGCAAGAAATACATATTTTTTTGCATCTTTATTTGTGAATTTTGAATGCAGGGTAAATTTAAAAACCCCTGAAAATAAAGGCTCCAAGGCCCATGCGATTAACTCAAAACGCTTATTATTATGAAAATTGGTAAGTACATCAGCGAATTGTTGTTTGAGAACGACTTTGTTATACTTCCGGAGATTGGTGAATTCTCAACCAAATACATTCCGGCAAAATTTGTCCCTGAGTTAAAAAAAGTAGAATCTCCTTCCAAAGTCATTGTTTTTAATGAAAATAATAAGTCTGGCGGAGGACTATTAATTGAATATACAGCTAAACAGGAAAAAATCAGCAGTGGAGAAGCCACAGAATTTATAAATAATTTTGTGGATGAAATGAAAAACTCTCTGAAATCAGGCCGTAAAGTAGAGCTTGATAATGTAGGTGTTTTTTCAATGAATGAATCCGGCCAATTGGTTTTTGATCCTGATACCTCCGTCAATTATTTAAGTGATTCGGCAGGCATGCCCCCTGTTAGTGAACCCGAAAGAAAGACAGAAGAGGAAGCAAAAACCGAACTGGATAAAGCTATTGAAGATGCCAAAGCAGAAGTTCCTCCAAAGAAAGAAGAACCTGTGGAGAAGCCTGAAGAAAAACCAAAGGAGACAGAAGCTACCCAGCCGGTATCAAAATCGGCTGAAGTAAGTCAACCCCAAAAACCTCAAACAGAAAAAGTTATACCTCCAACCCCAAAAAAGAAAGTTGTGGAAAAGAAAAAACAGGGCCTTTCACCGGCCATAAAATGGGTAGCCCTTACCGTGGTTCCCTTGCTTATCATTATCATTGTTCTGGCGCTGAATTATGATTATATTTTCGGCGAGAAATCTGTTTTCAGTAAAAGTGAAGTCTCAACCGAACCTGTAAGGGTTGAAACTCCTGCACCTGCGGCTGATGATGAACCAGCTGATGATCAAATGGTTGAAGAAGAAACTCCTGCAGTTACACAGGAACCGGATCAGCCGGCGCCTCGTCAAACCACTCCGGCAACTCCCGAACCGGGAAGAAAAGTATACCATATCATTGTCGGTAGTTTTGAAGAAGAACACAGTGCGCAAATCCTGGCAGAAGAGCTTCGCCTGATGGGAGCAACCAACGCAACGGTATTTCCGATCAATCCTCTTGGGTTTTACAGAGTATCATACGGTTTTTACTATGATCTGAATGAAGCAGAACGCGAATTAAAAGATGTTCAGCAGGATATCAATCCGAATTCATGGGTTTTGCATCGGTAAATGTTAAAGTGATACGGAAATCTGATTTACCAAAGTGCCTAAAAATAAGCATCGTAAGTTTACTGAAATCAATACGTTTCCCAATGTGATTCAGCCGGAGTACCGCTTTCCCGTTCCCGATCATCATCTGAAAGGGAAATGGAACCAGCGGTTTTTCTTTAATGATAATCCGGTTGTACTCGAAATTGGTTGCGGTAAAGGTGAATATACCATTGGTCTTGCCAGGGCTTTCCCTCAATACAACTTTATTGGCATTGATATAAAAGGAAACCGGCTGTGGACAGGTGCCAAACAGGCAATGGAACATGCTCTTACCAATGTGGGTTTTCTGCGGATTCAGGCAGAGCATCTCAACGGCTTTTTTGAAAAGGATGAGATCTCCGGAATATGGGTAACATTTCCCGATCCTCAGCCAAATAAACCTAAAGTGAAGAAGAGACTAACTTCTGATAGGTTTTTGAACATCTACAGTAAATTTCTTAAACCCGGCGCGCCAATATTTTTAAAAACTGATAACCGGAATTTTTACAACTTTACCCTGGATGTTATTCGTGATGGTAATCATAATCTGAAAATTGCAACAGACGATCTGTATGGCAGGCCCGAAGGAGTTGACCCACTTGTGTTAAGTATAAAAACGTATTATGAGAGTATTTTTCTTGAAAAAGGAGAAAATATCTGTTTCCTGGAGTTTAATTTAAAAAATCCCTGAATAAATAGTTCTTGATTATTTTATGAATGATTCATTCTTTTTGAAGGTATATGATATTGTAAAGCAGATACCCTTTGGCAGGGTTACATCCT
Organism: Bacteroidales bacterium; assembly: GCA_046261715.1. Classification (GTDB taxonomy): domain Bacteria; phylum Bacteroidota; class Bacteroidia; order Bacteroidales; family UBA7960; genus SKVR01. The sequence goes on along the minus strand of JBHEOF010000057.1, from coordinate 9,456 downwards.
ATGGTGCGATTGCACGTTATCTGGGCAGTGGTCGATCGGCACGCATGGTAGGATGGGCTATGAATCATTCACATACTTTCGATGGTTCTATACCCGCGCACAGAGTGGTAAACCGCAATGGAATGCTTACAGGAAAACATCACTTTGGCAGCCCCGATATTATGCAACAATTACTTGAAAGTGAAGGCATCTCTGTTATAAACGATAAGATAATAAACTTCCCTGATGTTTTCTGGGATCCTGTTTCAGAACTTTAACATCTGTTAATCCCTTTTAGTATTGTTTATTTTGTCACAACTTAAATAATTCTTATTTTTACACAAACTAAATCTAAATAAGAATTATGTCGTTAAGTGTTGATAATGTGTTAGATGCGCTTAGCAAGGTTGTTGAACCCGACCTGAAAAAAGATCTTGTTACCCTGAGAATGATCAAAGATCTGGAGGTAAAAGGTAAGAAAATATCTTTTAAAATCGTATTAACAACACCGGCTTGCCCTTTTAAAGAGAATATGAAAAAAGCCTGCATCCGAAGTATACATGAAAATGTAGATGCGGATGCAGAAATTGATATAACTTTTGAGTCTAAAGTAACCACCAGGCGAGCAGATTCAGATTCTTTACTTCCAGGGGTAAAAAATATAGTTGCCATTGCAAGTGGCAAAGGAGGTGTTGGTAAATCAACTGTTGCAGCAAATCTGGCTGTTTCATTGGGACGTAGTGGAGCAAAAGTTGGATTACTTGATGCTGATATATACGGCCCCAGTATTCCTTTGATGTTTGGTGCAGCCCAAAAAGAATTAACTGCTATTGATGTTAATGGTAAAACAAAGGTATTGCCTCTTGAAAAGTATGGTATTCATATTATGTCTATCGGCTTTTTTGTTGATGCATCAAAAGCACTTATCTGGCGTGGGCCTATGGCTTCTTCTGCATTAAAGCAACTTTTTACCGATGTGGAATGGGGAGAGCTCGATTACCTTATAATTGATCTTCCCCCGGGTACCGGTGATATCCATCTTTCTATGGTACAAACACTTAAGCTCACAGGAGTAGTAATTGTTAGTACACCGCAGCAGGTTGCACTGGCCGATGCCCGTAAGGCTGTATCGATGTTTGAGAATGACAATATCGGAGTAAAGGTGCTGGGAATGATTGAGAATATGTCGTGGTTTACTCCTGCAGAATTACCTGATAATAAATATTTCATTTTTGGTAAAAACGGTTGCAGGAATCTTGCTGATGAAATGGATGTTCCATTTCTTGGTCAGATACCCCTTGTACAGGGAGTTTGTCAGTCAGGTGATTCGGGTAAACCCGCAGTAATTGATCCTGAAAATGTGGCAGCATCCTATTTTGAAGAAGCTGCAAAATCACTGGCCAGTCGTATTTCCATTGAAAATACCAATACGATACAAAAAATTAAATCATAAATTAATATTCACCCTTTAAACTATTATAAATTATGTCTAATACCCCAAATGCAGAACTTATTCAAAAAGTTGAAAATGTAATTGACCAGATCAGGCCTTATCTGCAGGCTGATGGTGGTAATATTCGCTTTGTGGAACTTACCGAAGATAATGTGGTTAATGTTGAATTGCTGGGTGCCTGTGGATCGTGTCCGATGAGCACCATGACACTTAAATCAGGTGTTGAGCAGGCCATGAAAAAGGCCATTCCGGAGATCAAATCCGTTGAAGCGATCAATATGAATGTATATTAAATTCTGAAGCCCGGCTCCGACCGGGCTTTTTTAATTTTCTATTCTGAATCTTTGGCAATTATCTGGCTACAGGCTGGGGCAGGTCAGCCGAAAAATTAATCTGTGCTTCTCTTTCCACAACTTTTATTTCATCAATAAACCATCCTCTGAATCCATTGTGCTTGTGATCTCTGGTATTAAAAACGAATTTGAGTCTTATTTCTGATCCTGTAAAAGATCCCAGGTCAAATTCATCAAATCTCCAAACCGGGGCCTGATTAAAGCCGCCTGATGTCTGTGGTAAAGCATCCCTTTCATCCAGCAATTGTGTAATATCAGGATTCAGGCTGCCCAGGAATATTTCAGAATTGGTATCATCCTGAATAATATAAATTTCCATCAGATCGAAGCCGTAAGGGTGACAAGTAGCACTTTCTATTTCAAACCATGACCAGAAGCTAACACTGGCCTGTTGCAGCTGCCTGAGGTTTATCCATGGTGAAATCAATTCACCGCGGTTTGCCTGCGTTCCGGTTCCTCCGCTAAGTTCAAGATCATAAGGACTTTGTTGCCCCATATAATTGCCCTTGCTTTCCTGTCCGAACCAGGCCATATATTCACCCCTGAATGCATCCGGAATTTTTGCATTTGAATGATCATTGGGTGCAATTTGCACATATTTGGGAAAAGCTTTATTGTAAACCGCAGCATTTTGCTGTATTCCCCAAAATCCTGATCTTTCCCAATTATTCTGGTTGTTTTCAAAACCATCGTAAAAAATTATAGAGGGGATTGATTCATCCTGCATTTCAGCATGAAGATGAATTATGCCATTTGCAGGGATGATTTTTTTATCTATGATAAGGGTTTCAACGGATTCATCAGCAAAACGGATTTTGAATTCATTGGTTTTATCAACGGGAACAGCACCGATAAAAAAATGCCCCTTTTCATCGGTTACAGTAGATGTAAAAAATCCATTGGTAAGAGCCATATCCTGACCACTTATGGCCACATTTACTTCGGAAAGAGGGTCGCCCTGCTTGTCAGTTACCCTGCCGGTAATTCCACCGGTATTCACATTAATTTCATTGCTTACCGGAAGTAAGGCAATAAAAGCATATTGGTCATCTAAAGAAATATTATCAGCATTTATTTCTTTGTAACCAGCTGGTTTAATAGATAAATTGTAATTTCCCAGGGTTACCTCTTCAAATTTGTACTCACCGTTTTCATCGATTGTCACCTGCCCGGTTGTACTTGCTGAGCTATCCTGTGATGGTTTTAGTATTACTGTTGCGCCGCTGAGTTTTTCAAAACTTATGCCATCGAGTACAATGCCTTCAATATAAGTTCTCCGGGGGAAAAAATTAAAACGATCGCAGGAGTATAAGATACCTGAAACCAGTAACCCGGATATTATCAGATAAATCCGATAATATTTGATATCTGGTTTTCGGAAAATTTCCATTGCAGATTCGTTTAAGTTGACAATAATATTTACCCCAGATATTTCGCAACGATGGGCATTTTTCGCCCCATTCCGAAAGCCTTGGATGAAACTCTCAATATGGGCGGGGTTTGATATCTTTTATATTCGCAGGTGTTTACCAGCTTTAATACACGGTTCACCAGCTTCTTGTCAAACCCCATTTGTACGAGTTCAACAGGACCTTTGCGGTTTTCAATGTATTGGAAAAGCACTTCATCGAGAATTTCGTATTCAGGTAAAGAATCTGAATCTTTCTGGTCGGGCCTCAGTTCAGCACTGGGTGGTTTGATAATGGTATTTGCCGGTATTATTTCCTTGTCACGATTAATATACTCAGCCAGCTTAAAAACATCCGTTTTATACACATCGCCCAGTACCGAAATTCCGCCGCACATATCCCCGTAAAGGGTACCGTAACCAACCGCAGCTTCACTTTTGTTGGATGTGTTCAACAAAACATAACCAAATTTATTTGAAAAGGCCATCAGGTAAACAGCTCTTGTGCGCGCCTGGATATTTTCTTCAGCAACGTCAAAAGGCATATCATTAAAGAAGGGTTTCAGATTTTCTTCAAATTTTTCTGTTGTTTCGCTGATGGGAACAATATGGTAGGGGCATTTAAGAATTTCCGCAAGGTCTTTGGCATCATTTACTGAGTGATCGGAACTGAATTGACCAGGCAATAACACACCTAATACATTTTCATTACCCAATGCCTCAGCTGCAATAGCCATAGTTACTGCAGAATCAATACCTCCGCTCAATCCCAGAATTGCCTTTTTAAAGCCCAGTTTTCCGAAATAGTCTCTTATTCCCATTACCAGGGCATTAAAGATATTTTCGGTTTTCTTATCATGATCTGCTTCCGGAGAAGGTTTTATCCCGGTCCTTTTTATTTCATCATCTGTTTCCAGGACAATAAGATCTTCTTCAAAATATTTCATTTCGTGGGTAATACCCCCATGATGGTTAATCGCCATTGATCCGCCATCAAAGATCAGTTCGGTTTGTGCACCTACCTGATTTACATAAAAGAGGGGTAGTTTATATCGTGAAGCATTCTGGCTTAGCATACTCCTGCGTTCTCCACCGTGATCCCAGGCAAAGGGTGATGCCGCAATATTGATCATAAAATCGGCACCCTTTTCAGCCAGCTTATCCATGGGGTTTTGTGTGTAAAGCGGGTTATCGTAAAGATTCCAAATATCTTCACAAATTGTAAGTGCTATTCGTTTGTTCTTAAATGTAACAATTTCAAACTCAGTTGCAGGTTCAAAATAGCGGTATTCATCAAAAATATCGTAGTTGGGGAGGAGGCCTTTACGATAAATCTGTTTTATCTTACCATCATCCAGGAAATATGCTGCATTATGCAGAGGTTTACCCTTAGGGTCAGTATTTCTCAATGGAGCACCCACTATAGCCGCAATACCCTTACAATGAGCTGCAATCTGACTTACAGCTTCATAACACTTATCAATGTAATGATCAAATTCCAGAAAATCGCCTGAAGGATAGCCGCATACCGACAATTCGGCAAAAACCACCAGATCAGCATTTTGTTGTTTGGCCTGTTGTATTCCAACAATGATCTTTTGGGTATTGAATTCGAAGTTCCCTATATGATAATTATATTGAGCAAGTGCAAGTCGCATATTAAAATTTTATTGATCTTTTTATTTCTGTTCCCAGAACAAAAAGGTAAATAATAAATAAGGGAAAGAGTGAAAAAAGGGCTCCCATGAAACCACTAAAAGTATAAGCTGCTGCCCAGAGTATAACGGCCAGTATAACAAAAATGAAACCTATGAAAACCTTTTTTCGCTTCACCTTTGCGCTTAATCCGGGATATTCCATACCGCAGTAATCACATTCAACAACTTTTGGCGTCCGGAATGTTAATTCACTTAAATTAATCAGTTCATTGCCACAATTGATACAATCAATGTACTTCGAAAAAGGATTCATAAGAATCACACACTTGAACTGTTAGAACAATATCCCAAGTGTAAGTTCAAGGAAGTTTGATCTTGCAACCTGTTTCCTGCCTGATAAATCGTCATCTCCTTTAAGTATATTGGTAAAACCATTGTTGAAAGTAATGCCTCCGACCAAAGATGTGTTTCCTCCCATCGAATATTCAGTTCCGGCTCCAAGGATCATGGAAACCCGTAACATTGGTATTTCGCTGCCTATGTCAATATCATTTCTGGAGAAGCTTGAACTGCCGTCAGCACTGTAAAATATATCATCAGCCGTAGACTTAAGATTAATTGAGCCCCCAAAGCCAAACTTTGCGTAATATGTATTATACCCGATTTCACGGGTCTTCATTTTAAGTGTAAGCGGTATCTCAAGATTTTGCAACCTGTATACTCTTTCTTTTTCCCTGAATAATTGTGCATCAACAACTTCCTCTATCGGAAATAATAATTTGCCACCCATATATGATATATGAATGCCGGTTGCAAATCCATATTGTTCGGCCAGCATAAATTCGACCAGCAAACCATAAGAAAACCCGAGACGAATACCTTCACGATTATAATCTTCTGTTTCAGGTTTTAACCACGCCATAGAGGGTGAAGCTTTAAGTCCTAAGCGAAAACCAGGTCCTCCGGCCGGCTGAGCCCACAGGGCAGTTACAATTAGTAACAGTGAAAATGACAATGCAATTTTTTTCATAATTTTGAGTTTTAATTCAGGTTGCAATAATACTTAGAATATTTGATTTTTAACTACAGGTTTTACGGCTTTTCAAAGCAATTTTGTAATTATTTATTTATGAGCAATTCAACAATCGCTATCCCAAAAATAATAATTAAACACACATTTCTGATTTTTGTTATTATTCTTCCTTTAATTTTTCAAGGTTGTAAGAGTTCACCGCACTATGAAGCGGATATCTCAGATGTTAAAATCCCCGATGTGGAAATAAGGAGATATGAGCAATTGTTGTTCAATGTAAATCCTTTTACCATTATGGAGGATATTGAGCCCTATGCTGATGAATTTTCTTTTTTTCTTGGTGAAGCAATCTATACAGAAGCAGGACAGGAGCAATTATATGATTATATTACCGATCCTTTTGTTCAGGAGATTTGGGAAGATACCAATGAATCGTGGGAAGATGTTTCAGATCTGGAAAAAGATCTCACTTTTGCTTTTCGTTATTTCCGATATCATTTTCCATCCAGAGAATTACCAACGTTTTACTCATATGTATCGGGGCTTGATTATGAGCAGCCGGTTAAGTATATTGACAATAATGTAATCATAGGATTAGATATGTTTCTGGGTGCCGATTACCGGAATTATGAAAGGGTAGGTGCACCCGCATTCAAAAGAATACGTTTTAACAAAAATGCAGTTCCTGTTGAGGTTTTTCGGGCAATTGCAGAAGACATGATTATACGTGGACAGAATATGCCTGAAACATTCCTGGATTTTATTGTTCATGAAGGAAAAATATTGTATTTCATTGACTGCATGCTTCCCCAAATGGAAGATTCGCTGAAAATTTCTTACACCACACAGCAGCTCGACTGGGCTAACAGGAATCAGGGGCAGGCATGGGCATTCTATCTTGATAATGAAATGTTTTATTCGACTGACCGACAGCTTATTCAAAAGTTTATCGGAGCAGCACCTTTTACTGCTCCCTTTTCTCGTGGGTCAGCTCCCAGAATGGGTTCCTTTACGGGTTGGCAAATTGTACGGGAATATATGCGCCGAAATCCTGACGTAACCCTTACCCAGTTGTTTTATGAGAAAGATGCCCGGGAGGTTTTAAGCGAGTCAAGGTACAGACCTTGATAGTATTCAATATAACAGTTTGATTATTTGCTGCTGCCGGAGTAGGCTTCATTAAAGTAGGCAATGAAGTCAAGAATCTCTTCTCTCCCGGTTTTGTTTTCTGCTGAAGTAATAAAGATGCGGGGAAGTGGCTCCCACTCTTCTGCCAGTTTCTTCTTATATGCAGCTATATTTGACTGTAGTTTTGAGCTTCCCAGTTTGTCTGATTTTGTGAAAGTAATTACAAATGGCAGCCCTTGTTTTCCAAACCACTCCATATTTTCAAGATCATTCTTCTGAGGTTCAAGCCGGCTGTCAATAAGCAAAAAAGTACAGATTAGATTTTCGCGCTTAAGAAGGTAGTTGCGTATCATTTTTTCCCAGTCGGCACGCATTTTTTTTGAAACTTTGGCAAATCCGAATCCGGGCAAATCGGTAAGATACCACGTGCTGTTTATTATAAAATGATTGATAAGCCTTGTTTTACCGGGCGTTGCTGATATTTTGGCAAGCTTACCGTGACCGGTCAGCATATTTATGAGAGAAGATTTTCCTACGTTTGACCTTCCCAGAAAAGCATACTCAGGTTTATCACCCGGTGGGCAATCTTTATAATGAGTTACACTCTTAATAAATTCGGCACTGGTTATCAGCATGATTGATTCATATGTAATAATGATTCACTGTCCCAAAATTCAAAAGTAAATAATCCGGGAATTTATCTTTCTTTATCGCGGAGATATGTATTTACATGTCTGTTCTTCTTGGCTTCGTAAATATCTGCAATGGTAACCAATATGCCGGTTTCCTCCACTCCGCCAAAATCTTCATTCCAGGCTGTGCCAAAAGTTTTCATGGTGGGGCTAAGGCTCATATAGGAGTTTACCAATGGGGGCACATTTTCCCCCAATTCCCGTACCTTTTGAATGAGTATTTTAAGATTTTTATCAAGAGTATCTCCGGTAAAAATTTTATCAAAACCGGTTGTGTCGGTTTTGTAAGTTAAAGGATTTTTTGGATATGTAAGTTTTTCCTTATCAGGGAAAAAAGTATGCATAAAGAACAGAATCAGATCCCGTGCTTTGGGATTGAATTGATCATACATGGTAACTTTCCCGAAAAAGTATTTGATTTCAGGATGTTTGATTACCAGCGCACCCAAACCATCCCAAAGGTTATCAAGAGAAAAGATCCCTTTTCTGCTTTCTTTTGATGGCTGGTATTTAGGTTGTACAAACGAACGGCCCAGTTCAATGGTATACGGCAGATAATTTCTGATGAACTTTTCCGAATAAATCATTAGCCCTGAAGTGGCAAGTTTTGGTACACCGTTTTCATCCATGGGAACTTCATAACCCAGGATATATCTGTAACCTCCAACAATTTCTTTCTCGGCAGCATCCCATACTATTAATTGTTTGTAGGGTATTACACTGGTATCATATTCGTCAATATCAGCTGATTTTCCTGTGCCTCCTCCGGCTGTTCTGAATGATATTTCACGCAAACGCCCTACCTCAAGCATTACATTGGGTGAGTCATGATGGGTTATCACATAAATTTCATTGTTGCCATTATTGGTTTTTCGTAAAAACCTTTCGTCTGTAAGTTCTTTTTCAAGAATCTCTCTGTCAATGGCCTGGATAATTTCTTCCTGCATACTTGATTTTGTGATGATTTTTGTTTTTTAAACTTCCGGTTTATTAGCCATCTCGTAAACTTTTTCTCTTACCCAATGTGCCCATTCGTTGTGTTTCTTTGATTTGGTAAAAGTAGTATATGGAATGGGACGCCCAAAAGTAATCGTAATTTTTTTGTCCTTTTGCTTGAACATTTCATCAGCCAGGTAAAGCATTTCAATGTTTGATTTAATGCCCAATCTTTTTCTCCACCTGGCAAAATTGTAAAAAAAGGATGTATTTCTGCCCTCGATGTATACCGGTAAAATATCCCTTTTATGACGTATAGCTTTGTTTATAAAACTTTTCTTCCATTCAAGATCTTTTATTACGCCACCTTTATGCTTTCGCGATACCAAACCGGCAGGAAAAATTATAACAAGCTGATCTGATTCATACACCTCTTCAATCATTCTTACACTTTCTGCAGGATTTCTTCCGTGCTTGTTAACGGGAAGAAACAGGTCCTTTAGATTTTTTAATTCCAGAAGAATGTCATTTACAATGAATTTAAAATCTTTTCTTTTTTTGCCAACCACATGCATAAGGGCCATTCCGTCAAGTCCTCCCAAAGGATGATTGGAAACCATAATATAACGGCCTTGTTCAGGAATGTTTTCAGAATTGACAACCTCAATTTCGGCAGTAAATTTTTCCTTGAAGATCTTTTCAAGAAAATCAAGCCCCATATCATCTTTATATTGCAGTAATGCTTCATTTAATTCATCTTCATGGGTGATCCTTTTTAAATACCTGATTATGAACTTAGGAATGATTGGGTATAAC
>JBHEOF010000056.1:0-18028 GCA_046261715.1 Bacteroidales bacterium | reverse complement strand
AAACGCAACTGCACTCTTTCATAATCTGTCAAATCGATCGGAGGCGACTGGATCCATGCATCGGAAAGCAAACCATCGGGGTTTTGGGATGTGGCCAGGTCGGTATCCAGAATCATAAAACCATTGGATGCGGTTGCCGAATTCAAAGGAGGCATACCAATTGAATACGGACCCTGTGGTCCTGAAAAAGTATGCTCAAAAGATACCAGGCCTGAAGCATCAATATTATTCCAATCGCCGGGCAAACCTTCGTTGAAATCTTCGTACCATATGATATCTTCAACATTTTTAAGTTGTAATTCAGCCTTCCCCTGTTGTTCTGTCCCCGGTTTATATGGCTCGGGAATAAATTGCGCAAAGCTGGGTGCGCCCCAGAAAAATGCGAGAAAAAAGGGCAATGAAATAAATTGTACAAATGCCTTCATATTGTGTTTTTTAATGTTTTGCGATGCCGGTAAATTTGGAGAAATGATATGATGTAAAACATCTTCAATTAACAAGGTAAAAATACAGTGAGTTTATAATGAAATTTCTAGGTTAATCACTGAATTTTATACCGGATAATACCGTGGTTGTAGAAAAAAGCAGCAATAATCCCGTAAATGAAAGGAAATAAAAAAAGCCTGTAAGAAAACTTACAGGCAGTCTGGATTTTTTGGGTGGAAGATGGGACTCGAACCCACGACCCTCAGAACCACAATCTGATGCTCTAACCTGCTGAGCTACATCCACCGTTTGGGAGTGCAAATATAGAAATTTTTTTCACTGAAAAAACAAAGATGTTTATTTTTTTGAAAATCAAAGAAAGCAAATAACAGTAAGGCCTTAAGCACCCCGAGTGTTTGCAAAAATGGCTTATCTTTGTGCCTGCATCATACGCATATATATGAACGCTAACAGGCAAAGGGTATTATTTTTATCCAGTTGGTATCCGAACAGATTAAATCCCACCGACGGAAATTTCAATGAAAAATTTGCAGAAGCAGCTGCTATTTACAATGAAGTGGCTGCTATTCATGTAGTTGCCGACCCTGATGCATCTCTACCCTTTGAAACTGATAATTTTACCAAAGCCGGGGTAAAAACCCATATCCTGTATTTCAGGAAAAGCAACGGTACGGCCGGTAAACTTATCAATGGCTTTCTTTATGTAAAATATTATCTGAAATCATTTCGGCAATTGAAAAAAGAATGGGGCAAACCTCATATTCTTCATCTGAATGTTGTTTTTCCATCAGGCGCAATTGCCCTGCTATTCAAATGGTTGTTCGGGTTAAAGTACGTTATATCAGAACACTGGACCGGTTACCTACCTGACAATGAAATACAGGAAAGCAAATTAATAAGAGCAATCCGAAAAATTGTTGCCAGGAATGCTGAAGTTATCATGCCCGTTACCCATAATCTGAAGAAAGCGATGATTCGTAAGGGTTTAAAAAATCATTACAGGGTTATCCCCAATGTGGTTGATATTCAATATTTCTATCCCCTGAAAGAAGGCAAAAAACCTGATAGAAAAACCATTCTTCATGTTTCTCACCTAAATGATGAGCATAAGAACGTATCGGGGATATTACGGGTAATACAGGAACTTTCTGCTTTGAGAAACGATTTTACATTAAACATTGTGGGAGATGGCGACCTTTCACCCCATATTGAATATGCTTCCAAACTGAAGATTGATAATGATTTGGTTAGTTTCCACGGAACCATGAGTACACAGGAGATTGCCCGAACCATGCAAAACGCCGATTTGTTTGTGCTTTTCAGCAATTATGAGAATCTTCCATGCGTTATCATTGAAGCTTTTGCCGCAGGATTGCCGGTAATATCAACCGATGTAGGAGGCATAAAAGAGCATCTCACACCTGATAAAGGAGTATTGATACCTCCACGTGATGAACCGGCTCTGCTCAATGCTATCAACAATCTACTTGATAAAACTGATGCATACAACAGCGAACAACTGCATAAATATGCTGCTGAAAATTTCAGTTATGAAAAAATTGGAAATACTTTTACCCAGATATACACAACTGTAATAACCGGTCAGAAACTTGTTTAAGAACATATATACCACATTTGCAACCAATTTTGCTTCTGCACTGCTGAACCTTTTAATAGCAGTGGTAATTTCGCAAACACTGGGTGCAGAAGTAAAAGGAGAGCAAAGCATTATTCTTACCAATATTGTTATTATTCTGCTTTTTAATAACATTATCGGGGGTGCCACACTTGTTTACATCGTTCCCAGGTATAACAACCGAAAGGTAATGCTTTACTCCTATCTGTGGGCTTTTATTATATGTTCAGGAGCATTTGGTGTAACCCGGTTATTCCCTGGTTTAAACAATGAACTGCTTATACATACTTTCATTCTTACTTTCATAAGTGCTTTGGCATCAGCCAATGCAATGATGCTGCTCGGAAAGGAAAAGATTCCAGCAAAAAATCTGATTCATATAGTGCAGATCTTTTCGGTGGCCGGTTTTTTACTGTTATCTATTTTTGTTTTCGATATACAAAATATTTATGCTTACATCCATGCGCTGTATTTCGGTTACGGAATGTCATTTGCCCTTAGTTTTATTCTATTGATAAAACACTGGAATGCGGGTGAGAAAGTGAAGGAAGAAATAAAGAAACCTCTGCTTGCCGGTATGTTCCGGTATGGGTTTTATAATCAGCTGGCGCACATTACACAAATGTTAAGTCTAAGGCTGAGTTATTACCTCTTGCTGATCTATTATGGCAATGAAAGTGTTGGAATTTATTCTATAGCGGTTGCTATTATTGAATCAGTATGGCTCATAAGCAAAAGCATTGCCACGGTGCAATATGCCCGGATAACCAACAGCACTGATGAAGTTTACAACATGCAACTTACGGTGAAATTGCTGAGATCATCTCTGATCTTTAGTATCCTGATGATACTTTTTCTGGCCATTTTGCCGGCATCATTTTTTCAGTTCCTTTTCGGAGAAGAATTTGCACCCGTAAAAAGGATCATTGTTTTACTCATGCCAGGCATACTGGTGTATAATTTCTACCTGATTCCCGGCCACTATTTTTCAGGGATAGGCAAATATCATATCAATACAATTGCATCGGCAGCAGGATTGATTGTTACGCTGGTTTTCAGCCTGATACTGATACCGCTTTTCGATTTTTACGGAGCAGCCATTGCAGCAACCATTTCTTTTACAGCTACATCATTATATACATTTTGGGTTTTAAAAAAACTCTCAGGTTTCACAATGGCTTATTTTTTCCCGGGCAAAGAAGATATTAAGGAATACTCAGACTTCATTAAAAAAATTTTCAGTAAAGATGCATAAAATCAAAAAATTTCTCAGAGGCCTTCTACTAATATTCAAAAACCCCTGGTTGATGAATGAAATTCTTCATCATGGTGAAGACAATAAAAGAATCGTTGCCAAACGATACAAATTACCAGCAGGATTACCCACCATTGATATTATGCATCTGTTTCCTGACTTTAATGAAACCATTGAACCTTATGCATTTCTGGAAGGCGGATCGCTTCCTACCGATATTGGTTTGTTAAAAGCCCTGGCAAAAAAATATACTGTGGAGAATTATCTTGAGATCGGTACCTGGCGTGGAGAAAGTGTCGCAAATGTGGCTTCAGTGGTAAAAAACTGCTATACCATTAACCTTCCCGATATGCATATTCTTGATGTTACCGAAAACGTCGACTATGTTAAATCACACAAATTCTTTTCGCAAAACCTTCCAAATGTTACACATATTGCTGCCAACTCGCACGAATTTAATTTTGACAGTCTGAAAACAAAATTCGACCTGATCTTCATTGATGGCGATCATCATTATGATGCCGTAAAAAAAGACACTGAAACTGCATTCCGTATTATAAATACAGAAAAGTCAATCATTGTATGGCATGATTGTATGACGTCGCCTGAACATGTAAGATGGGAAGTTTTACTGGCTATTCTTGATGGGTGCCCGCCCGATAAGAGAAAACACCTTTACCATGTTTCCAATACTATGTGTGCTGTATTTCTGAATGAAAAGGTTGAAACGCAGGAGCTTGTTCCCTACCGGCTCCCCAACAAGTATTTCAGTATCAAACTAACCGGCAAAAGGACTTGATTATCTGTAAAATCTTTATTTATCATTTTGTCCTGAGATTTTACCCGACCATTGGAGAACCTTTTCGTAAAGCTGTTGTGGTTTAAAAGGTTTGGCGATATAATCATCAAGGCCCATTTCCATAAATTTCTCAGCATCTCCTTCAAGGGCATTGGCACTAAGACCAATTACAGGGCATAACTTTGAGCCATGCAGTTTTTTCAGTTCTTTATAGGCTGAAATACCATCCATTACCGGCATTTGAATATCCATAAGAATGATATCATACTTACCCGGTTCATATTTTTCAACTGCATCTTTGCCATTGGTAAGAAAGTCAACATTACACCCCGCATTGATCAAAATAAATCCCACTACTTTCTGATTCAATAGCTTATCTTCAACATGCAACACATTAAGATTTAAATCTTTCAAATCTGCGGGAGAGATATCCACAGGCTTTTCATTATCACTTTTGTCATAACCTGCACGGAACGTAAAAGTAAAAGTACTCCCTTTACCAAGTTCACTTTCCACATTAATATCTCCCCCCATGAGTGTGGTAAGTTCACGACAAATAGCAAGCCCCAGACCTGTTCCTTCAAAAGGTCTTATAAGAGATGAATCAATCTGCGTAAATTTCTCAAAAATTTGTTTTTGGTTCTGTTCGCTTATACCCATTCCTGTGTCTTTCACTTCACAGGAAAGCAAAATATAATCGTCATATTTTTCCTTTAATTTAAACCCAATGCTCACCTTGCCTTCATCTGTAAATTTAAAAGCATTGGACATCAGATTATTGATAAGCTGCTTCAACCTGTTTTCGTCAGCGAATATTACTCCTGGCACCTGCGCATCAATGGATGTTGACAGTTTAAGTTCTTTTCTTTCAGCCTGATGCTGAAACATTTCCCTGATCTGATTCATGAACTCTGCAAGCACTATGCGCGTGGGCTTAAGTTCCATCTTACCGGCTTCAATTTTGCTCAGATCAAGAACGTCGTTGATAATGTTCAGAAGATTTTCAGATGAGATTTTGATGTTGCGAACATATTCCTGTTGCGGAAGACTGAGATTGCTTCGCATAAGTAAAGAAGTCATACCCATAATACCGGTCATAGGCGTGCGGATCTCATGACTCATATTTGCCAGAAACTGTTGTTTGAGAGCTGCAGATTTACGGGCCACCTGAATTTTTTGTTCCAGTTCAAGGTTAAGATTTCTTTCTGTTATATCCCGCACAAAAGCGAAGTATTGCTTTTTGCCTTCGTAAATTACTTTATTGATAGATATTTCAACGGGGAATGTTTTTCCGCTTTTGGTTTTGTGTATAGACTCCATGGTAATGGAATGCTTTGTTTCAAGTATTTGAACAAGTTCATACCATTGCATGGCTGTGATACGTGTATCTATTTCGGGCAGGCTCATTTTTAAAAGATCTTCCCTGGAATAACCGTATTGAAATGCAGCTGTCTGGTTGGCGAAAGTAATAGTGGCATTTTCATCAATCCAGAGAATAAGGTCACCGGCATTTTCAATACCAAACCGGGTCATTTTGAGTGTAGCTTCTGTATTTTTCTTGGGAGTAACATCTTCAATGAACATTGCAACCCTGTGGGCCGGGAGCGGATAAATCTTAAGATTAAACATCAATGGATTATCCTTTATTTCAGGCTGATACACAAATTCTTCTATTTCGGAGGGAGTTTGGGTTTTCACCACATTAAAAAAGATATTGTGCAGCCTGTTTTTTCTGAATACCGGTGAAAGTTCGTCAATGGTTTTACCAATATTTGCCTGGGTAAAGAATCGCATTAATTTACCTGCCGCTTCATTTACAATTTCCAGTCTGAATGCAGATGGATTGTCAGGTTCATCAGCCTTAAACACATTCAGTCCAAGATTCATGTTTGAAACAATATCCTGAAAGATGTGCAGTGCATCTTCATTCTTTTTTCGTTGTGAAATATCTACAGCAAGACCACGAATGCCTGTATATTCGTTATTTTGATTAAAAACAGGCATCGTAAAAGCAAGTATATTTCTTACTTCTCCTTTTCGTGTAATAATCCTGTATTCGTTATCAATGGGCTCATCATATGAATAATTTGTTTTCAAAAGAAATTCTGTATCCTTAAGATCTTCTTTATGAATAAAATCAAATATGTTTAGGCCTGCTTTTATATCATCTTTTGTAATACCAAGAATATTTAATCCTGCCTTATTTGTAAACAGTAACTTTCCGTTTTGATCGCATTGATAAACTATCTCAGGAAGCATCTCTGAAAATTCGCGATATGTATTATCAGGTATTTCGTCAAAAACGGATTTCTTCCCTTTACTCCCCTTATATAATTGCGAAAAGTTTCCCCTTATTCCTGTTTGGTTAGATATTTCTACATTTCCGTAATTTAAAAAATACCACAACAGCTGGAGAAAGAAAACGGCAGATAAAATAAATATGACCAATGCCAGATCATAAATGAAAAAACTCAATATATGCAGAATAACAAGCACCATAGAAAAATAAGCTGAAATTGAATTTCATTCTGATTATTTTCAAATTTACCTATTTTATTCAATCAATAATCTAAATACCACAAATTCGTTATCAAAAAAACAACTCTTAGCAGTTTGAAACGACATTTGCAAGGAGCTAAATGAGATATTAACAATGTAAAAAGGCAAAAAGCCTGTAAACATTAACTGCTACAGGCTCTAATAATCTCTTATAAATCTTACAAAGTTATTATGGTATCGTTTTCTTTTTCTTAGGAATGTTTACTAACTCTTTTTCAAGATCAAAGAGTTGAAGTTGGTTTTCAGTAACATAGCTTACCGGTTGCGGGTCGGCCTTATACCTGGCTGTTTGATTGTTTATCAGGGCTTTCAGATACCTGATAGGTGTAGTTTTTTGCCGTTTACACATTACTTCAAGTGCTTTTTTCTGTCCTTCTGTAATTTTAAAAGTGAGCTGTTTGTACTTCACTTTTTTCCTTTTGGGCCGTCTGTTAGATGCTCTCAAAAAATTAGGATTCTCCTGAAGCTTGGAAATAATGGTTTTAGGCATGGCAAATCAATTTATTTCACGGATTAAAAATACATAAGTTGGAAAGTGGTCGCTATACCCGCCAAGATATACACCCCCGCCGTAACTTCTGAAGGGATACCCCTGAAATCTTCCCGAAGGTTGAAGTAAAAAAGGTCTTTTAAAGATCTCTGCACGAAGAAATTTAAAAGAACTATAATCTTTCCCCAGAAATGTTTGTGTAAGTATGATCTGGTCAAAAAGATTCCATGAATCACGATATGCAAGCGTTCCCATTCCTTTATTAAAATACTCTGTGAAAGGATTAAAAAGTTGTTCATTCTTAAGTTTATCCTTTCCACCGTGCGCATTCAAATGCTTCTTCACGCTGACATCGACAGGATCATCATTGAGGTCGCCCATTAAAATAACTTTTGCATCAGGGTCGTCAGCTTTAATAGAATCAATGATAGCCCTTGCATTTTGTGCAGCTGCAATGCGTAATGGCCGGCTTCTTGCTTCACCCCCCCTGCGTGATGGCCAGTGGGCAACGATAAAGTGCATGGGCTCGCCCAGCATCAATCCTGAAACAACCAAATGATCCCGTGTACGAAAATCGGGCATATCTTCGATGGTAACAGGCACCGATTTGCTGTGGGTAACTTCAAAATACTTTGGGTTGTACATAAATGCATTATCGACCCTTCTGTCGCGACCCGGGTAATGAACAACCTGGTAATTACGTTCTTTTATTCGTTCCTGTTTTGCCAGATCCAATACAACTTCTTCGTTTTCAATCTCTCCCATGCCAATAACAGCAGGGCCATCGGGTGTTAATTCTACACCCAGTTTCGATATTACTTCAGCAAGCCGGTCGAGTTTTTCGAAATACCTGTCTGCAGTCCACCTATTGGACCCTTCAGGAGTAAATTCTTCATCGTTTTTATGCGGATCTTTCACTGTATCAAACAAATTCTCCACATTATAATATGCTGCACAAACTGCCAGAAATTGCTTATCATCCTGCTGTGCATAAGAAAATTGTATTCCCGCGAACAGGTAAAAAAATACTGTTGCTATACCTAAAGTTGACAATCGAATAAACCTCATTATTTTTTGCTTTTTTTTAAATGATATTGTTGCTTTTTTATGTGAAATTTTAATAAAAAATACAAAACAAGCCTTTGATTTGTATTGCTATATTCTTTTAACTTTTTAAGAAGTCCTGATTATAAAGAATTATGTAATTTTGATGCCCCAAAAATAATCATTTTAAAACAATAGGAAATTAATTTTCATGATTAGAAATGTATCATAAAGAACCTTTTCAAAAATAAAAATGACTTATCATAATTCCAAATAGCTTACATCTGATACATATATTTTAATTTAATTCAATAATAATTTATGAATAAAATTCTAAGCATTTTAACTGTTTGTATGGTTCTTTCAGCAACTGTGCTTTGGGCGCAAACCACAGAAGAAACTGCGGTTAACGATACAATAGAAGTACCTGAAAGGCCTGAATTCGATCTTCCTGTAATCAGTATTGAAGATATTGAAGGAGATGCCGAATCGAATGACATTTCAAGCCTGCTGCAAGGTTCAAGAGACGTTTTTGTTTCTACTGCGGGTTTTACCTTTGGCCAGGCACGTTACCGTATAAGAGGGTATGACAATGAAAATACCCTGGTGATGATAAACGGCATTCCTGTGAACGATCCTGAAACCGGCAGGGCATTTTATTCCAACTGGGGTGGACTTAATGATGCAACGCGCATGACAGTTACCCATAGTGGTATAGGCGTATCGCGCGAAAAATTCAGTGGTATAGGTGGAGCAACCAATATTACCACACGGGCTTCACAATACAGCCCCAGTACAAAGCTTACTTATTCCAATTCCAACCGCAGCTATGCACACCGGGCCATGTTTACCCATGCCACCGGAATGCAGGAAAACGGCTGGGCTCTCACGTTGAGCGGTTCACGGCGATTAGCGCAGGAAGGTCAGGGATATGTAAATGGTACTTTTTATGATGCCTGGGCCTATTTCTTATCAGCCGAAAGAAAAATTAATGACCAACACAGCCTGGGGCTTATAGCCTTCGGAGCACCATCCGAAACCGGCAGACCCGGGGTTTCAACACAGGAGGCATACGACCTCACCGGAAACAACTATTACAACCCTAACTGGGGAATTCAGAATGGTGAAGTCAGAAACTCCCGGATTAACAACTATCACTCTCCATGGATCATATTCAGCCATTACTATGATCCCACGCCACAGGTTAATATACAAACATCAGCTGCCTATACATTTGGAAAAGGAAGTTCAACAGCACTAAACTGGTTTGACGGGGAAAAGCCTTTCCCGGGTCAGTTTGAAGGTCATGATCCAAGACCCGACTATTATCGCTACCTCCCCAGTTTCTATGCCGATGATCAAAACCTGTTCAATCTGTATACCAATCTCTGGCAAAATGATGAAAGTTTCAGTCAACTGAACTGGGATCTCATGTACCAGTACAATATGAAAAATATTTATACTCAAACTGAGGTGGATGGTTTAACCGGAAATAATATTGAAGGATTGCGCTCCAAATTTATGGTGGAAGATCGTCGCAACGACCGCGATCAGTTTGTATTTAACTCCTTTGCCAATGCACAAATAAACACTCAGACCCACCTGAGCGGAGGTATCAATATTTCACTGGCAAAAACTCATCAGTATAAACTCGTTGATGACCTTTTGGGTGGCGACTGGTGGGTAGATATTGACCAGTTTGCTCTGAGAGATGCCAGCGATGAAGATTTTGCTCAGAATGACCTGCAGAATCCCAACCGACTGGTAACTGAAGGTGACAGATTCGGTTACGATTTTACGGGCAATATCAATCAATACGAAGCTTTTGTTCAGGCAGAATGGGTGCTACCCCAATGGGACTTTTTTGTAGCCGGTAATCTTTCACAAACCACATTCTGGCGTACGGGGCATATGCAAAACGGTCGTTTCCCCGAGAACTCTCTGGGCGATAGTGAAAAACAGAATTTTACCAATTTCGGCCTGAAAGCCGGTACTACCTTTAAGCTCACCGGCCGCCATTACTTCACCGGTAATGCCGCATACCTTACACGTGCACCTTTTTTCAGAAATGCATATATCTCTTCAAGAGTTCGCGATGATCTTATTCCCGTTCTCAATAGTGAAAAAATTATTAGCGGAGATATAAGTTACATTGTGCGTACGCCCACTGTAAAATCAAGACTTACCCTCTTTTATACCGAATTCCGCGACAAAACCTGGAGCCGGAGTTTCTACCATGAAGAGTTCCGTACATTTGTAAACTACAGCATGTCGGGCGTTGACCAAACCCATATGGGTGCCGAGCTGGGTATGGATATCAATCTTACATCTACCCTTTCCATGTCGCTGGTAGGAGGATTGGGCGATTATGTGTATTCAAGCCGCCCTACCGTTACCATTACCCGCGATAACGACAGAGAACTCCTCGCCGAAGAAAAAACCGTATACTGGAAAAATTTCAAGGTAGGTGGCATGACCCATACAGCTGCATCTGTTGGATTGAGATACAATTCACCCCGTTACTGGTTTATTGGTACCAACCTGAACTATTTCGACGACATTTACCTTGATATTAATCCCGATCGACGCACTGAAGATGCCCTGGCAAATTATGTTGAAAGTGACCCGGGCTGGAGAGATATCATTGACCAGGAGAAACTGGATAACGCCCTTACGCTTGATATCTTCGGCGGTAAGACATGGAGAATACAGAGAAAGTATTTTATCAACCTGAATGTAAGCATCAGTAATGTGCTCGATAATACCGACTTTCGTATCGGTGGCTTCGAACAACTCCGTTATGATAGTAATGACATCGGCAGATTCCCGCCAAAATACTTCTATTTATACGGTAGAACATTTTTCATCAACCTGTCTTTCAGGATGTAAAAATTTAGCATACAGTCCATAAAGATCACTAAAAATTACACAACAGAAAAAAATTGAAATAATGATCCGAAATATAAATAATACCATCAAAAAGATCGCTATCCTGCTGGCAGGTGTTTTGTGGATAACAGGTTGTGTTGATAAGGATTTCGAAGCACCCGATCCTATTGATATCCCTGTCGGGGAGGTACACACCATTGCTGAGTTGCGGCAGATATTTGCTGCCGGTGGCAATGAACCCATAAAATTTACTGAAGATGTTACGATATTCGGTGTAATAACCATGGATGCCACTTCAGGAAATATTTACCGCAGTGCTTTTCTGGAAGATGAAACAGCAGCCATTAACCTGCGCCTGATGTCGCCGGGAGGACTTTATCAGGGAGATTCCGTTCGTATAAACCTAAATGGCGCTACATTGGGATCCTATGAAAACATGTTGCAGATTGATTCAATACATGTGGGCAACAGCATTGAGAAACTGGCCACCATGGTTGAAATGGAGCCGGCAGTTACCAACATCAATACGCTGCTTTCCGATCCATCATATCAGGCCAGACTTGTTAAACTGGAAAACGTAGAATTTCATTCCGGGGAACTGGGAAAAACTTTTGCCGATGGTGAGAATCTTGTCGCCTATAACCGTATTCTGAAAGATTGCGATGGCAACCAGATCATTGTAAGAACCAGTGGTTATGCAAATTTTGCCGATGAAATGCTACCCGAAGGTAATGGAAGTATTATAGCTGTTCTGGCGCAGTTTCGCGATGAAAGGCAATTATACATCCGAAACCTTGATGAGGTTATGCTCGATGGTGAAAGATGCCCGGTACCAGGTGACGATATGGAACCCATAACTATTGCCGAGATCAAAGAACTTTTTGATCAGGGAACTACCTCTGTACCTGCAAACAGAAGACTGGAAGGGATTGTAATTTCTGACAGAGAACACGACAATCACCCCGGTCAGAATCTTTACATAATGGATGAAAACGGTGATGGCCTTGCTTTGCGTTTCGCTGCATTCCACGAATTTGACCTGGGTGATCAGCTGCGTATTCTGGCAGGTAGCTTGCCCATCTCGCGTTTTAATGGATTACTCCAGATCAGTGATATCCCATTGGGTAACGGAGTTGTACTGGGCGAAGGAGTATTGCCTGAGCCTACAGTAATAAATATTGCTGATTTAAAAGCAAACTTCAACGATTTTGAATCAACACTTATCAAGATAGAGAATATTGAAATACCGGCTGCCGGAACTTTCAACGGAAATATCACCATCAGTGATGACACAGGCGAGGTAATTATGTATACATACAGCTATGCCAGTTTTGCCAATACACCCGTTACTCCGGGAACGTATACTATAACGGCAATAGCATCTTATTATAACCAGGTCCAGTTATTGCTGAGAAGTCTGGATGATCTTGAACAATAATATGTGATAAATGAAAATAATATCAATAAATATGAATAATTTCAGAAATTTTATCGGAGCGGGTGTGCTTTTTATTCTTGCCTTAGTTTCTTGTACCAAAGATGAAACAGACACACCTCCCATAGAAACCATTAATCCCGAAGACATTATTTCCCTGGGTGATATAAGGGAAATGATCGTGCCGGGTGAAATCTATACCTTCCATAATACCGGTCAACAGTTATTTGCTACTGTTACAATGGATGAACGTAATGGTAATATTTACCGCCAGGCTTACATTCAGGATACAGCCGGAGCCATTAATATGCGCATGGCGGTAAGCGCAGATATAATGGTGGGTGATTCTTTAAGAATTGACCTGGATGGTTCAACCATAAGCTATTTTAACAATATGTTGCAACTGGATTCGGTAGACGGAACCAGGCAGATTGTGAAACAAGCTGAAGGAAAATTTATTGAACCTAAGGTGCTAACCATTGATGAGATTAAAGCAGGTGGATTTCAGGCACAACTTGTTCAGATCAACAATGTGCAGTTTATTGAAAGTGAACTGGGCGAAACATGGGCAGATGCCATAAACCTCAATAGCGTTAACCGCACCCTGCAGGATTGTGATAACAATACCATTATATTAAGAACCAGTGGTTATGCCGATTTTGCAAACGAAATACTGCCCGAAGGAAACGGAAGTTTTATTGGTATTGTTGGTCAGTTTGGTGATGTATGGCAGTTATATGTGCGCGACCCCCAGGAACTGACAATGAACAATGAACGGTGTGAAATTGATACCGGTGAAAGCGGCTCCGGAACTTTTGAAGACCCCTACAACGTTGCCTATGCATACAGCAACAATTCGGGCAATGATGTGTGGGTGCAGGGATATATTATCGGAGTTATGGAAACCAGTGTTGATCCTTTTGAACCCAGCTTTACAGCACCTTTCAGTACCAACTCAAATATTATCATTGCTGATTCACAGGATGAAACCAACATGAATAATGCACTTATTGTGCAATTGCCTTTTGGAGAAATAAGAAACGTACTTAATCTTGTTGACAACCCGCAAATGCTGGGCGAATTTGTTAAGCTCAAAGGAAATTTCGAACTATATTTTGGTGTTCCGGGTCTTAAAGAAACATCAGATTACTGGTATGATGGAGATATTCCGCCACCGCCGGAAGCAATCTTTGAAGAAAATTTTGATTCAGATCTTGGTGATTTTACCGACTATAATATTGTGGGAGAACAAAACTGGTCACATGCTACGTTTGATGGAGGAACAGCATATATGAACGGATTTTCAGGTGGATCGGCCCGTGAAAATGAAAACTGGTTGATTTCTCCAATAATCAGTCTTGAAAATCATACCGGTGTAATTCTAAAGATAAGAGAAGCCATCAACTACATATCCAGCTACAACGATTTGAAAGTATTGATTGCTAATGATTTTGATGGCGAAAATCCTGCTGAATCAGGAACCTGGGTCGAATTTTCAGGTTTTAACAGACCTCCCGGCGATAGCTGGACATACTTTGATAGCGGAGAAATTGATATTTCTCAATTTAATGGTGATAATATTCATATCGCTTTTAAATACACCAGCAATACTTCAAGTGCCAGTGCATGGCAAATAAGCAAAGTAATCCTGGAGGCTGAAGAAGAATAATCAGATTTAATCAAATACAGAATTTTAAAAAAGGACTGCTCCGGAAAGAGTGGTCCTTTTTTTATCATGAAATAATATCTGTATATCATAAAAAATAAATATTTTTTCTTTATTTCAATAATTTATTAATTAACTTTGTTTAACAAAGGAACGATTCCTGAATTTAGTATTTATTTAAACAGTAATTAGAAAATGGAAAATTTACAGGAGAAATTAGTAGAGTTTTTGGTAGATTATGGCCCAAAGGTACTGGGAGCCATTGTGGTGTTGATCATTGGTTTATGGATCATCGGCCGTATTACCAGGGTTTTGAAAAATACATTTGAAAAGAGGGAAATGGACCCATCGCTGCGCGGTTTTCTTTCCAGCATGATCTCCATTTTGCTGAAAGTGCTGCTGGTAATCAGTGTGATGAGCATGGTGGGCATAGCGGTAACTTCCTTTATAGCTATTTTGGGTGCCGCCGGTCTCGCTATTGGTCTGGCATTATCAGGTACATTGCAGAATTTTGCAGGTGGTGTAATACTTTTGATCTTCAAGCCATTTAAAGTGGGGGATTATATAACCGGTGAAGGACATTCGGGAACAGTTGAGGACATCCAGATATTTGTTACATATCTCAAAACCCCTCAAAATGTAACCATCATTATTCCTAATGCAGGACTGGCAACCAACTCCATTACAAACTATTCAGCAAAGCCTGTGCGCCGGGCCGACTGGTCGTTCGGTATTGCCTATGGCGACAGCTTCGATAAAGCAAAAGAAGTTCTTCTCAAACTCATTGAAGATGATGAAAGAATACTCAAAGACCCCGAATCATTTATCGCATTGGGCGAACTGGCCGACAGCAGTGTAAACATTACCGTAAGAGCATGGGTAAATTCAGGCGATTTCTGGGGTGTATTTTTTGATATGAACGAGAAAGTTTACAAAGCTTTCGAAAAAGAAGGTATCAACATTCCTTTCCCGCAATTGGACGTGCATCTGCAACAGCAAAAATAACAGTAAATCGAATTGTATAATACAAAGGCTCTTCGGAAAATGACTATAAAATTCCGGAGAGCTTTTTTGTTTATACCGTGAAAATACATTAATTTTAGTGCAAAAGCATAAAAAAGACAGACCAATGAAAGCTATAGAAAAAAAAGACACAGACCTTGCTATAGAAAGGTTTGGATGGGTCACCAAAGAAGAACCCCTTTCATGCGTAGCCGATTTGAATATCAATTTAAACATTTGTATTCTTGAAGCTGTTTCGCCTTTTTTTGGCTATTACGCCGACCAGCCCAGAACCAGCAAACCCCAGTACCTTTACTGGTTCCTGGAAAGGCATTATCCAATGGAACATATTGCACGTGCCGTTGAACACATTCGTCAGAATTTTAACAGAAGAATTGACGGAGCCTGTGGTCAGATTTATATCATGAACAAAAGTTACCCGGTTATAAGAATGCTGAATCTGGGACAATACAATCAGATCACCACAGTGCAGGCCATGTTTGAGAATATGGGTATTCATCTGAAAAAGGGCGCTACTAAAATTCATAATCAGATGGGCCTTATTCAATTAAATAAATTCCTCCATTTAAAACCTGTTGATGAGGGTATTTACCTCGATAAGGACTCTACCCACAGGGGGTTTTTCGTCATACCACGGTTTGTTGACTGGGAAGAGTTTAAAAGTATCACTACCGAGGTTAAATACGATACATCCCTGATCTTTTTCGATGCTGCCCGCACAGCATTTATGGAACAGGGGAAAATCGTGGATATGGTAAGAATTTACCGCGAGAATCTTACCATTGAAAAACTTATTGCCATCCGCGACAGGTATTTGAAGTTTATTTACTAAAAGGTTAAGGTTAAGCCTGCCTGCCGTCAGACAGGGTTGAGGTTGAGAATAAGATTAAGGGGAAATAATCAATGAAAGAAGTAATTTTTATTCTGGCAGATGCTGCCCGTGAAGAAAATATAGGAGCGGCAGCAAGAGCCATTAAAACCATGGGTCTGTCAAAATTATATCTTGTTGCTCCCATGGCAAATCATCTGGGTGAAAGATCACGTGCTACCGCTCATGGCTCACAGGAAATACTGGAGAACGCAAAAGTTTTCAGCAGCCTTTCAGAAGCAATAAAGAATATTGACCTTGTCATCGGCTCAACAGCCAAAAAAAGGAGTGTGGCTCAAACCTACCACCCTGTGGAAGACCTGCCGCAAATTATCTTCGATAAGGGCACTACCATAAAAAGTGTAGCTATTGTTTTTGGTGGAGAAGAATCCGGAATGAGTAACGAACAACTTGCCCAATGCCATTTTCTTTCCACCATTCCCATGTATCGTAAATACCCTTCGCTCAATCTGGCACAATCAGTAATGGTTTACGCCACTTATCTGAGCAAAGTAACATTCAACTGGAAAAAGAAAACCATAGATCCGCCCGTGGAAGCAGAATTACCCATTGTTCGTGATAAAGCCCGCCAGATCCTTGCCGATGTGGATATGCAACCTGATAATCTTATTTATTCCCGGATCATGGAAAGACTTATGCTTATGAATAAAGATGACATCAATCTGTTTCATTCATTTTGCAAATACTACCTGAAGAAGTACCATGGGCGGGTGAAGTAGGGAAGGTTGAGGTTGAGAGGTTGAGAAGTTTGACTACGAAAAGATCTATACCCTAAATATCTTATACTGTTCTCGAATACAATATTCAAAAATGCATGATTAATCCACAATACAAAAGAATATTTGAAAATTATATAAACCATAATAAAGATATTAAAGAAGGGGAAAATTTATGAGAATATATTATACAGTTGAAACAAATTATGATCCCATGACTCGTATGACTACCTTGATATGGACTTATTATAATAATGCAGATGATAAATATTTAGGTTCAGTTTTTCATTAAAACTAAAAATAGAATGAAAAAAAAATATAAACTCCCATTTTATTTTATGGTGGTCCTTAGTATAATTTCAATTGTAATTCATTTAATAAAAGGAACAGAGGTTCCACATACAGAACCAATTTTCTTTGCGATCATAGTAATGGGTTTGTTGGCAAAATTTAAACAAAAAACCATAAAAGGAATTGATTCAATAGTAATATTAATGTATTTTGTAGGAATATTATTATTGGGAGCAATTATTTACATGCTCTTAAAAAATTAAGACCATATTTGGTTCTATGTATTTTCCACAGCTCTATGCAAAGGCAAAATAAGAAAAGCCCGGTTCAATTAAGTACCGGGCTTTTAATATTAGATATTTACTTCTCTAATCCCACACAAAAAGGGATAATCTGATAATTTTACAAACAAAAAACAGACTTTACACGTATCCCTGCGCCATCATGGCATCGGCAACTTTAACGAAACCTCCGATATTGGCACCTTTCACGTAATTGATAAAATCACCTTCTTTACCATATTCAACACAGGTTTTATGAATATTGACCATGATATTATGTAATCTTTGATCAACTTCTTCACGGGTCCAGGAGAGTCTGAGTGAGTTCTGGCTCATTTCAAGTCCTGATGTGGCTACACCACCCGCATTGGCTGCTTTTCCCGGACCATACAGAATTTTGTTTTCGAGATATATTTCAACTGCCTCAGGGGTTGATGGCATGTTGGCTCCTTCGCTTACACAAATACATCCATTATCAACAAGTGTTTTGGCTTCTTTTCCGTTAATTTCGTTTTCAGTGGCACAAGGTAAAGCAATATCTACTTTTTCTGCCCACGGACGACTCACACCTTCCACGTATTTGCATCCGTACCGATCGGCATATTCCC
>JBHEOF010000055.1:0-19443 GCA_046261715.1 Bacteroidales bacterium | reverse complement strand
GCATTTCAATGATCTGCTTGTATAAACTCAACTGTACCATCTTATCCTTTGATGGCATAACTCCGTAAAGGCAGTTGAAGTTTGCACCAAATCCGATCACTTCAATATTTGGAAGCTCAAATATTTTTTCGTAAAAACCTACAAGATTCTCACCCAGCACACCTTCGCGCAGATCTCCCATTTCAATCATGATAATAACCCTATGTACTTTTTCTTGTCGCCCGGCTTCTTTTGAAATCAGGCGAAGGGTTTCAAGATCGGAATTAAAGCTTACATCGGCATATTTTACAACCGACCGTAAACTTTTTCGGGGCGGGGGGTTTATATAAACGGTTGTTACCTCCGGATTGATTTTTTTGATTTTTTTCAGATTACTGATACGGGAGTCAAGTAATTCTTTGGCTCCCATGTCAACCAACTCTTTCAGAAAAATTTCGTTACCGCAAACCAACTTGCTTACAATACCCCATTCGATATCGTTTTTGGTAAAAAATTCATCCAGAAAATTAAAGTTATGTCTGAGTTTTTTACTACTTATGGTAATTTCAGCCATTTTCTTTTTTTTAACGGTTTAGTCTCATTTCGAGATATTTACTGGTGAATCCCAGTTTTTCATACAGAAATCTGGCCGGGTTTTCGGGTTCCACGTGCAGTTTAATACTTCCTTCGGCTTTATCAAAGGTTTTCAGCATCAATTCTTTGCCCAGCCCTTTCCCACGATAGTCTTTGTGAACGGCAATATATACAAGGATATTTTCAGGAATATAACCGGCCATACCCGTTTTATTGATGATGACTGCTCCTGCAACCTTTTCATTTTCTTTGGCAACCAGGATAAATCCGCCAAATTTTTCTTTATCGTCAAGGGCAAAATTTATACAACGCATAATTGCATCGTACTCATCTCCAAACTGATCAAGATGTTCAAACAAAAAGTCTGCAACTTCTTTTTTCTGTTGTTCTGTGACCTTCTCTTGCGGTGTATAAAAAGTATAATCCATAATGTTGAGATTTAATTGTTTATTATATAGGTTCTTTCTGCACACTATTATGCAAAAAGTTGATGATAACAAAACTTACCAGGGAGGTTGTAATACCAAAAATATTGGCATCAAGCCCTAAAGGTAAGTTTAAATCCAAAAAAATCAAAGTAATAGTTGTTGAACCTCCCAGCAGCATGGCCCAGAAGGCGGCCACTGAGCTGGCTTTCTTCAAAAACAGCGCTGCCATAACCGGAACAAATAAACCCGATACCATAAAAGCGTAAGAATAAAGCATTAACTCCAACACGTTAGGCATTACTGTAGCCAGTAAAAGAGCCAATGTGCCCAAAACCAATGTAAAACCCTGTGAAAGCAGAAGAAAACCTCTGTTACCATCAGGCATCTTAATCCACTTCCCAAATATATCCGTAAGGAAATTACCCGATGATGCCATCAGGCAGCTATCTGCTGTTGACATGATGGCTGAAAAATAAGCTGCCATCATAAGGCCCATTAGCCCCACAGGTAAAACAGTACGGAGTAATAATGGCAGACCTTGTTCAGGATCAATATCAGATGTAGCTGAAAATCCAATATATTCAAACAAACCTTGTGCAATTGCTACTCTTGCAAACAAACCAAGTAAAACACCCATGAAGGCCATAATGGGCCATTCGAATATACCTGCAATATACCATGCTTTTTGTGCTTGTTTTCTATCGCGTGATGCATAAATACGCTGGTAAAGTGTCATTCCTACAAACCATATGGGTATAATGGTTACAGCCCAGTTTATAATCTGTTGCCAGCTAATATTGCCCAGACTGAAAAATTCAGGCGGAAGTGCTTCACGTATGCCTGCCATCCCGCCAACGCTATTATAAGAGATGGGGATTCCAATAAGGATCAGCCCCGACATGAGAATTATCCATTGGATAGTATCAGTATAAATAACTGCTTTAATACCACCCATGGAAGTATATACAACTACTATCACTCCCATGATAATAAGGGCTGTTAGCCGTGGTAACAATGGTGTGAAGGTCGCTTCAGCCAGTATGGCACCCGCCAGAATTTGTGAACTGGTAAACCCGAGATAACCGATTCCTGAGATTACCCCTGCCAGTAATGCAACTTTGGGGTTATAAAAATGCCCCAGCATTTGCGGGAAAGTATAAAATTTTTTGAATTTTTCGATGGCTTTTACCCTTGGGATAAGAATAACTGCACTAAGCCATGCTCCAATAAGACCGGTGAAAAGCATCCATGAACCTGCAAGCCCCATAATAAAACCCAGTCCGCCAAGTCCGATTGAAAATCCGCCCCCAACATCTGTAGCTACTACTGATAAACCTATATGCCAGCTTCCAATTTTTCGTCCACCCACATAATAATCATCTACTCCTTCATTCTTTAGCAGGAACCATACTCCGATTCCTATAACCGACATCATGTAAAGAGTAAAAATTAATATATCGAAAAAGTGCATTAAAAGTTCAGGTCTTGTTTTGGTGTCGGCAAAGGTAGTAAATTTGGTAGTAAGGGGCAAGCTGAGCAATGGAGATATTGATAATCAACATATTAACAAGATATATTTTGAACATCCCGGAAAATAAAAACTTTGCATTAAGTTTGCATTTCAAAAATAACTGAAAAATGAAATTTCCCTGGGGTAATACCCGTCGTTTTCATTCGCTGGCTGATTATTATAAGCAAAGATATGGTAGTCGCCTGCAAAAAGTAAGTGTACATGCAGGGTTCACATGCCCCAATCGCGATGGTACAAAAGGTATAGGGGGTTGTACTTTTTGTAATAACAAAGGATTTAATCCATCATATTGTCATGATGAAGATTCCATTTCAATCCAATTGGAAAAAGGGCTCAGGTTTTTGAAAAGGAGATATCCCCGCGCACAACATTTTTTGGCCTATTTTCAGGCCTATTCCAATACATATGGTGAACTTGAATTGTTAAAAAAACGATATGATCAGGCATTGAAGCATCCGGGTATATCAGGTCTTTCGATCGGCACCCGTCCTGATTGTATAAATGAAGAAATACTTGATTATCTGGCCGAACTTGCCAAAAAATATATCATTTCAGTAGAATATGGTGTGGAATCATGTTATGATGACACACTGTTGCGTGTCAACCGGGGCCATACTTTTTCTGATTCTGTTGATGCTATAAAAAGCACTGCCGATAGGGGGCTGCATACAGGTATTCATCTTATTATTGGCCTGCCGGGAGAAAGTCGTGAACAAATGCTTGAGCAAAGCCGGATTATTTCACAACTACCCATAGATTCTGTGAAATTTCATCAGTTACAGATCGTTAAGGATACCCAAATGGCGATTGAATATGCCGGTAATCCGGAAGTTTTTGATTTCTTCGAACCCGACGAATATGTAAATTTTATGGTCAGGTTTCTGGAACAGCTTAGACCAGATATTGCCATAGAGCGTTTTGCCGGAGAAGTACCTCCGCAGTATAATCTCAGAAAATCCTGGCAAGGTTTGAGGAGCGATCAGGTGATACTTATGATTGAAAAAGAACTGGAAATTCGGGATACATGGCAGGGCAAATATTATGATTCTTTTGATAAATGCTAACACCTCAGCCGGTTTTAGATTTTAATTGGCCTGATCAGTCTAAGAAATTTGATTATTTTTGGCAGATTTTAAAAGCCGGTATCTTTAGTACAGGTAATATACTATAGTTAAAAAAGACTTTAAAATTATAATAAATGGATAAACAGAATTCAGGATTTGTGGCAGGTTTGCTTGGCGTAATCGAACGTGTTGGAAATAAACTTCCGCACCCCGGTGCATTGTTTGCTTATTTTGCCATGGGAATTATTGTCCTCAGCGGAATTGTTTCTTTCTTTAATGTTACTGCGTTGCATCCCGGTACTGGTGAAACCATCGAAGTTTTCAATCTTTTAAGCCGTGAAGGCTTACATATGATCATGACCGGAATGGTCACCAACTTCACATCTTTTGCGCCGCTGGGAACGGTATTGGTTGCTTTGCTGGGAATCGGTATTGCCGAAGCCAGCGGTTTGATGTCAACCGGATTGCGTTTGCTTGTGATTTCTGCACCGAAAAATCTGCTGACCTTTGCTATCGTATTTACAGGTATATTGTCAAATACAGCCAGTGAGGTTGGATATGTTGTTCTTGTACCCTTGGGTGGTATGATATTTCTTGCCGTAGGACGAAATCCTATTGCAGGTATTGCAGCTGCTTTTGCAGGTGTTTCAGGAGGCTATTCTGCCAATCTTCTTCTGGGTACCATTGATCCGCTGTTGGCAGGACTTTCAGAAGAAGCTGCAAATATAGTGGATCAGGCGTATACAGTTAACCCTGCAGCAAACTATTATTTTATGTTTGTTTCCACATTTTTTATTGCCATAATTGGCACCTGGATTACTGAAAAGGTGGTTGTACCCCGTTTGGGCGAGTATAAAGGAGATGCAAAACCCGAAGAAATCAAAAAGCTTGATGACGACGAAAAAAGAGGAATGCGGTTTACACTGGTGGCATTTCTGATAATTGTTGTTTTGCTTGCCTGGAGCATGATGCCTATTGACAGTGGTTTCTGGGCTAATATCCCAGGTAGTGGATTCATGCGTGATCCCAATACGGGGGGGTTGCTTCGTTCTCCGTTTATGAGCGGTATAGTGGCAATTATATTTATGATTGCCGGAATATTGGGTATTGTTTACGGTATTGGTGCCCGCACTCTCAAAAGCAATGATGATGTGATACTGGGTATGGGTAAATCCATGTCAACTTTAGGTACATATATAGTTCTGGTATTTTTTGCTGCTCAGTTTGTTGCTTATTTTAACTGGACCAATCTCGGGCTAATCTTTGCCATCAAAGGGGCAAATCTTATCGGAGCATTAGGACTTGGGCGAATACCGTTAATGATAGCACTGGTATTGATTTCAGCATTTATCAACCTGGTAGTGGGTAGCGCAAGTGCGAAATGGGCAATACTTGCACCTGTATTTATTCCTATGTTCATGCTGCTTGGCTATTCTCCCGAATTTACACAGCTTGCATACAGGGTAGGGGATAGTGTAACCAATGTAATAGCACCTATGATGTCATACTTTGCCATGATTGTTGCTTTTTTTGAGAGGTATGATAAAAAAGCAGGTATAGGAACAATCATTGCTACCATGTTACCATATACTATTGTTTTTCTGGTTGCGTGGCTTATTTTGCTCGTTATATGGATTTTATTGGGAATACCCATCGGACCGGGAGCACCATTGTTTTATGAACTGGGATAGTTTAATAACAAAAGTTAGTAACTTTTTACCAGGAGCCCGGAGTTTTATCCGGGCTCTTTTTGGTTTTATTAGTATATTTGATTGTTTAGTGGTTCAATTCTCCCGGTCAATAGTTTTTTCTGATAATGCCTTTTAATCTGATGTATTCAATATTGGTTCCCGTAGATTTTACTCCAAAATCTGTTTGGGCATTATCTCTTGCGGCCGGTCTGGCAAGAAAGAATGAGGGAATTGTACATTTACTCCATGTCATCGATTCATTTACCAATCCCGGCAAAAAAGAAATTGATAATGCAAGGCTTAAGTTGTTCGATTTTGCAAAACAATACCAGAATGATATGCAGGTCTCAGTTATTCCCAATGTGGAAACCGGGAGTATTTTTACCACTATTGGAGAAATGGGTACACGATTAGGTGTTAAAATGATCATTATGGGTACAGTTGGTCTTAAAGGTATACAAAGAATTACAGGTAGTTTCGCTTTGAGAATCATTTTAGGAAGCAAAACTCCGGTTCTTCTCCTGCAGAAAAATATTGAAGTAGAAAACATAAAAAATATTGTGATACCATTTGATCTGAGCCTGCCAATGGAAAATATTGTTAAGAATGCTATCAGAACGGGATTACTTAACCAGAGTAAGGTTTATGTATATGGTATTATGCAGGAAAAATCATTTTTCTACAAAAGAAAAATGTATGCTACTTTACAAGAAATAATTCAAAAACTTGAAAATGCCGGGCTTGCCTACAGTGTTGATCTGTTTCAAAATAAATACCAGAATTTAACCGATGCAATCCTGAAATATGCTTCTAGCCTAGGTCCTGCTGCAATTGCCTTTCCGGTTCTGCATAATATAGGCCCAAATAGCAGGCAAATACCTGATATTGCATCTAATCTTGTCAGGTATTCCAGTTTACCCCTGCTGGGTGTAAATCCCATTAAACAATAAAAACAGTTTCATATATGATCATTAAAAATGTTTGCGTATTTTGTTCATCAAGCAATTATCTGGATGAGAATTTTTATTCTCAGGCAGAATTATTAGGAAAACTTATTGCATCTAAAAAGTGGGGATTAGTTTACGGCGGCACAAAGGTTGGCCTTATGGGACATATAGCCAAAGCTGTTCTGGAAGGTAAATCCAGTGTTATTGGTGTTATTCCTAAGCATATTCAGGCAAAAGGAATTGAAAATAAAGAATGCACCGAACTTATTGTTACGGATGATCTGAGTGCCCGCAAAAACAAAATGATCAACCGGTCTGATGTTTTCGTTGCTTTGCCAGGTGGTTTTGGTACCCTTGAAGAGATCATGGAAGTTATTACCCTTAAGCAACTTCAGCTGCATAGCAAACCAGTTATTTTTTTGAATACAAACAATTTCTATAATCCGCTTTTTGATTTTTTCGAAAATATATTCACTAACAGATTTACACCAGACAGGTTTAGAGAACTGTATTATGAGGCGCCTGATGTTGATGCAATTGAAAAATACCTTGAAAATTATGTAAGTCCTGTTTTAAAAAATAAATGGACTGCTTAATCTTTTCCTATCTGTTCATTTAATTGTAAAAAATGCAGAAAAGTTTCATTTAAACTTTCATTATGTGTTTTTTTTATGTATTTTTCCTGATTAATTGAGTCCAGTTAAATAGCTCCAATCATCACAAAAAACAAGGAATATGAAAACCAGCCGAAATAAAATTCTTGTAGCTATTGACTTTGAAGAGCAATCTATAAATGCCCTGGAACATTCATTTGAAATAGCCAGGTTATTTGATGCTGATCTGTTGTTATTATATGTTATTGAAGTTTGTAATATTTTCGGGAAACTTCGGTCGCCGGAAGAATATCTAAAGAAAGTTATACAGGAAGCAAGAGAAAAATTTGATGAACTGGAACAGCTTGCGGGTGTTGCATCTTCAAAAGCATCTGTAAAGACCAGCGTGCTTATAGAGAAGGGAAAACCGTATGATAAAATTATTGAAACTGCCATTGAAAATGACGTCATAATGATCGTAATGGGTAAGAACAATATCTCTTCTGTAAATAAAAAAAATAAATATATCGGCACCAATACCATGAATGTTGTTAGAGAAGCCGAGTGCCCCGTAATAACAATTATGGAACATACCAAAGATCCGGGGAAGTATAACAAGATTCTTTTGCCGCTTGATTTTACCCGCCAAACCAAGAAACAGGTTCAAAAAGCCATTGAATTTGGTGGTTATTTCGGAGCCAAAATTTATGTTTTGTCAGTAATTACCAATGATAATAAGGTTGCCAAATTACTAAAACAGGTTCAAATCAATCAGGTAAAAAATGCAATTTTAAAGAATGGTATTAAATGCCATACTGAGGTTGTTTATGCCCAGGATGAACCCGTTTCGGATCTGGTGATTTCTTACAGTAAAAAAATTGATGCAGATCTGATTATAATTATGACCCAGCAAAAGAAAAGCTTTGTTAATTTTTATGTTGGTTCCAATGCACAGGAAATTATCTTCAATTCGCACCTGCCGGTTTTAAGTATTATACCCACGGCTGAATTCAGACCAGGTGTGGTAACGTCAATGGTTGATCCCCTAGGGTTTATTAAAAAAAACATTGAAGATGACAATTCCGATGAATAATTTTCTTAAAGATTTGTTTAGCATTAAATGGATTACTTTCTGTTGAAGGTATTTCAAAAAAAAATTATTTTTGTTGTTTAATAATGTAGAATCATAATTGATTTTACTTGTTTTTTTATAAGAAATATTACTAATTATGACAACTGTTGAAAGAGATATCATACTGGTTCCTACCGATTTTACACCCGTTGCAGATTGTGCGCTGGATCATGCAATTGAGATTGCAAAATTATTTAACCACAAAGTGAGTTTGCTTCATATAATCGGGAAAAAAACCAATGATGAACAAAGAGAGCGAATACTCGGGAAACTGCAGAAAGTTGCCGAAACCAATCAAAACCGCACAGGAATTACTATAAATTACCAGTTGGAGGAGGGTAGCATTTTTGAAGAAATAAGCTCTACCGCCAGTAATTTAAATGCGGAGTTTATTGTTATGGGAATCCATGGCAAACAAGGTGTTCAGCATATTGTAGGTAGTTATGCTTATAAGGTAATTTGTAGTTCAAAGATACCTGTAATGGTAGTAAAGCACAAACACCATCATGTGGGTTTCAATAATATCGTAATTCCCATTAGTTTTACCATTGATCCTGCTTCAAAGATTAATAAGGCAATAAAGTTTGCTAAATATTTCGATTCTGTTATACACATTATAGGTGTGCTTAAATCCAGAAGCAGCGTTTATAAAATTAAAAAGGAAGCATTGCTTAAAAATCTTGTGGATTATGTAGAAAAGGCAGGGGTGAAAATAAAAGCCGAGATAATTGTGAGGCCCGGGACTGATTTTGATGATGAAGTAATCAGATATGCCCGTGAAATAGATGCCGATCTTATAATGATTGTTGCTGAAAGAAGCGGTCGGTTTGATCTGGTAATGGGAAGGAATGATGCAGAACAAATTATTGATAAGGCAGACTTACCGGTTCTTACAGTTATTCCCAACTCAGAGTACGATGAAGATGATGATGATGATAGTGATGATTCTTTAATCAGTACTTTTTTTGACCCCTTAGGATTGATTGATAAGCCTTGATTGTCTTTTTATTTCAAAAATACTTATAATCTGGTTTGATGATCTCTCTTGAAAACACACGGGTTGCCTTTAAAGGAAAATCCACATCTGAATTACGAAAAGCAGAAATGTTGTTTGTTCTTGTCAAAAAGCCGGTACTCGTAAAATCGGGTTCATTTCTGCTAAACATTGCCAATAAAATCCATTTCCCATTACGTTGGGCATTGAAACCAACAGTTTTCAGCCATTTTTGTGGTGGTGAAACACTGGAAGAATGCACTGCCACAATAACAAGGTTCTCAGAGTCAGGTGTAAAAGCTGTACTGGACTATGCCGCAGAAGGTGTGCAGAAAGAAGAAGAATTTGATGAAGCATGTGACAGGATACTGGCTACTATTGAGCTTAGCCAAACCAATCCGGGAATTGGCTTTGCCGTTTTTAAATTCACGGGTATTGCTCGTTTTGCTTTGCTGGAAAAATATGGTGCCAATGAAAAATTGAATGAAAAAGAAGTTCAGGAACTGGAAAGGATAAAGAAAAGGGCTGATGAAATATGCAATGCTGCGAAAAATGCCAATATATCTGTAATGATTGATGCTGAGGAAACATGGATACAAAATGCTATTGATAGGATAGTAGAAGAGTTGATGGAAAAGCACAACAGGGATACTCACGTTGTTTATCATACCTTGCAAATGTACCGTGTTGATAAACTATCTTATCTGAAAGAAATTCATAAAGAGGCCCAAATTAAAGGATACTTGCCGGCTTTTAAACTTGTGCGCGGTGCATATATGGAAAAGGAAAGAGAAAGAGCAGAAGAAATGAATTACGCATCTCCGATCCATCCCGATAAGCCATCAACAGACGCAGCTTTTGACGATGCGGTAAAATTTTGTCTTGAAAATATAGGGCAAATTTCATTATGTATTGGTACCCACAATGAACAGAGTTCTATCAAAGCTGCTGAATACATGCACGCTAATAACATGAAACCGGATCATGAAAATATTCATTTTTCGCAACTAATGGGTATGAGTGATCATATCAGTTTTAACCTTGCCAGGGCAGGATACAATGTAAGCAAGTATCTTCCTTATGGACCCATTAGGCTGGTTATGCCATACCTGATAAGGCGTGCTGAAGAAAATACATCTGTTGCCGGGCAAACAGGGCGGGAATTGTTCCTGATAAAAAAAGAGCTAAGGCGAAGAAAACAAGAAAAAAGAAAAGCTTCCTGATTTCGCTCTGTTATTACTTTGAAAGGCGTTGTCTTACTGCTTCAAATATCATTATTGCCACGGAAGCCGAAACGTTTAAAGAATCTATCCTTCCCTGCATAGGGATCCGTAACTGCTCATGAGCATATTTATACCATATTTCTGACAGACCATGGGCCTCGGTGCCAAAAACAAAAGCGATGCCCTGGGTTAAATCTTTTTCAAAATAATTTTCCTGCGACTGAACTGAAGCAATACATATTTTGATTGACTGTTCTGATGTCCAATCTATTAATTGTTCAGCAGTGCAGACGGCAATCTGTCGTGTAAAAACACAACCGAGGCTCGAACGGATCACATTGGGATTAAAAATATCTGTTTTCGGGTCACATACTATAACTGCATCTGCATTGGCTGCATCAGCAGTTCGGAGTATGGCACCCAGGTTTCCTGGTTTCTCAACTGATTCCAGTGCTATGATCAGTGGATTCTTCTGAAGCTTAAGTTTATTTAAATCCATTTCATAAGCTTCGGCAATCAATATAATCCCTTCCGCATGACTCCGGTAGGCTATCTTCTCATATAACTTGGGTGAAACCCATTTTGTAATTTCAGAATATTTTTCAAATTGTATCGGATACTCAATGTTTTCAAGGAAATAATCCTTACAAACAAATAAATGTGCAGGGACAACTCCTGTTTGCAATGCAAGTGATACTTCACGGATGCCTTCAACAACAAAGCGCTTCTTCTTTCTTCTTTCCTGATGCTTTTGCTGAAGTTTTACAACTTCCTTTACAGCAGGATTCTGCAAGCTTGATATCATGTTTTCAGACATATTGAGAGTGTTTGTAAACTACAAAATTATCATGTTTGATATCATAAACGTGCTTGACTAAAGAATTTCCTTCCAAAAAAAATGAAAAATGCAAGCAGATAAAAACCTGCAGCAAAGAACATGACTATTCTGAATCCGTTCTCTACAGCAACAAGGGTAGCAAATGATGTGGCAATAACCGATAAGCAGCCATTTATACCCCATGCCCAAGGTATATGGTTTTCATTGCTTATGTTTAGAATTCTTATTCCTGAGGGAAAGGGAATTCCCATAAAAAATGAAGGGACAGAAAGCATAATAAATGCCAGAATAATCTTTAATAACTGGGGAAGATGGATTGTGGACGTCAGTATATTTGTGAAAAATAGGGCATACACAAGTAAAAGTGAAGCAACAGCAATAGTACCCGCACCTGATGCTTTTATGGGATTCTTAAGTCTTCCGGAATACAAACTGCCCGCCCCGCTTGCAATCATCATTGTACTTATTACTGCAGATATTGCATACACCGGATGACCAAAATACAATATGAATCTTTGTATAAAAATTATTTCAGCAAACATATATCCTAATCCCAGGGCTCCAAAATATAATAGCGTAGGAGTGAGACTTCCACTGCTTTTTTTTAATCTGAAAAGTGGTAGAATGATCAGAATAAACGCCAGCAAACTACTTTGAAAAAGTGTAATCCACACGATAAGATAGCCCAGTTCAAGAAAAGGCATTGTTTCAGCACCAAAAGTATCTCTTAGTTTAGGGATGCTGGAGAATTTCATGAACCTGCTGAAATATGGTTTATCATCGGTGGCCGGTTCAATATGAAAATCATAATCCGTAATAATAGTTTGATGATCATTGTTTACAATAGCATCCAGGTAATTGAAAAAACTCTCATCCTCAATTTGATTGAACGTATTTCTTTCATTGTCAGAAATATCGGGTAGCAATACCGGGTCAAAAAGCATATTGCTGCAAAAACTACGAACATTATTTATTTCATTTGTATTAACAGGTTTTTTACTGATGATAAAACTTATGGTTCCCCAGCTCTTTATGGCAACCATATGGTTTTTGGTTTGCGTAATACCATTATTCCTTAAGGTTTCTGCAAGGGTTGCTGTTATTTTCAGTGTAGTTCGCGATGGATAATCTATCCACGTAGTTATTGCTATAACCCCGTTTGCTGATAAATGATCCCACATAAGTTGAAATGCTTCAAGTGTTAATGCATAATCTTCCTGAAGAGCATTGATGCCGGTAGAACCTCCGAAACTTTCAAGACGAGGTAGAATAATTGCGTCAAAGTTATTATTACCGGAAGAAAGCAGGAATTGACGGCTGTCATTGTAAATAAAATCTATGCCAGGTTGATGAGCCATAAAATTGCTTTCTGCAGCAAAGGTTGAAATCAGCAGTTCTCTAATACCTTCTACTTCGGTAATTGCAGATATTTTTTTTGCTTCATTTTGTAAGGCATATGCTGCAGCATTACCGGTGCCCGATTTTAATATCAAAACCTTTTCTCTGGGAGCCAAAATGTATGGTAAAGCTTCTGTGGTAAAATCATGTATATTTTTTTGCGTTGTGTCATAAAGCGGGATGGCTCCGGCAGGCTCAGCATTAATGAAAACATGTTTTTTTACAGGCACTTCGCCGCTAAAGGTTAGGCTTAAAGCCGGTGCATATCTGAGTGCAGGTGATTGTACAACCTGAATCTTACCCTGTACATCAGGTTCTTCGTAAATGATTTCAGCCTCAGGCAAATTCAAAGTACGCGATAACCCTTTATATTCAGAAAGCGGGAGACTCCCCGGCTTAAATATGGAAACTATTAAAATGGCAACAGAAAAAAGCAGAATAGAAATCTGTATTTCTTGCTTGTTCTTTTTTAAAGCTATAACTGCAGCAACTATACTTAAAGATGCAACCGAAGGTAGTGCATGTAAAGCAAAAAGATTTGACAGAAGTATAACAACCAATATACCTCCGATACCAGAACCCAGTAGATTAGAGAAGTAATACTTTCCTATTTCACCGGCATATTTTATGAATAATATACCAATAGCAAGCGCCCCTAGAAAGAAAGGCAGAAAATATATAAGATAACTCGCGGCTAAAACATATAGTTGACTTGTTTCAACAAAAAGTAAATAAATATCAAGTTGAAATACGGGTAATCTTACCAGTTTAAATGAAACCAGCATAAACATACCTGATGCACTCATTAGTGATGGAACCAGCCACTCAGAAGCCTCAATAAGTCTTTTTCTGAAAAGTGCCAGAAATGTACCACTTGCACCAAAACCCAGCATTGCAATAGAAATGATCATATAAGCAAAATGATATCCCTGCATATTGGATATGAGTTGCATCAAAATCAGTTGATATGCAATTATTGCAGCTGAGTGAAGGCCCAGAGCCACAATAACAGGGGTAAAAAATGATTGCTCTGCTTTGCTCATAATGGGCCCTGGTTAATTACCTGATGTAAAAGGGACAAACCTTACAGGCATAAGGCTTTGTGATGATATTTTACCTCCGCTTTTTTCTACAAGCATTAATTGCTGTACCCTGAAAGCTGATCCAACGGGAATAATCATTCTGCCTCCGTCTTTTAGCTGTTCGATAAGGGGTGGAGGAATATACTCTGCCGCAGCCGTAACAACGATGGCATCAAAAGGAGCATGTTCTTCCCAGCCGTAATAACCGTCTGCAATTTTTACACTTACGTTATTGTAATTCTCTTCAAGAATTTTTTTTGCCTGCAGGCCCAGTGGTTCAACGATTTCAATAGTATACACATGATCTGCAATCTCGGCAAGAACTGCTGCCTGATACCCTGATCCGGTGCCTATTTCAAGTACCTTGAAATCTTTATGTGGTTTTATGATCTCGGTCATAAAACCCACAATGTAAGGTTGCGATATAGTTTGCCCGAAACCAATGGGTAAGGGTCGATCGTCATAGGCCCATCTTCTTTGATCTTCAGGTATGTATAAATGCCGTGGTACCTGCCGCATTGCATGCAATGTTTCTGCATCTCTTATTCCGCGATTTCTGATCTGGCTTTCTACCATTTCGATACGCTGTTTTTTAAAATCCTGCGAGAGCAAAATGATTGGAAGAGTGAAAAGAAGTAAAGCAAATATTCTGAAACCTTTAAAATTGTTCATGATTTGCTTTTTTGTTTATGAATACTGCAGTAAACAAATATAGTAAATAGGGGTTTAACATTCAAATAATCAACAAACTTTAAGAGTTAAAAACCATAAAGTCTTTGACGGAAGAAAAAGTTCTTATTACATTAGTATTTTTAGCATTACTTTAATAGATTTTACTCATCATTGTATCTTAAATAATAATGAAATCATTTATAACTTTACTGATATTTTTAAATATTATTCC
The DNA here is from genome assembly GCA_046261715.1 of Bacteroidales bacterium. GTDB lineage: Bacteria > Bacteroidota > Bacteroidia > Bacteroidales > UBA7960 > SKVR01. The sequence continues at coordinate 5,045 of JBHEOF010000055.1, read as the reverse complement.
ATTTTGGGTAAGTGCTCAAAATGTTGAATCATTAAAAGAAAAAACTGAAAGATTTCTTCACAGTTTTCCTCAACAAAAAGCCTATTTGCATTTTGATAAACAAAATTATTTTGCCGGTGATGATATATGGTTTAAAGCTTATGTAGTGAGTGCAATTGACCATAAGCCTGACACACTAGAATCAACAATATACGTAAAGCTTTTAGATGCTAAAGATTTGCTGGTAAAAAGAGAAATCATTCGTCTTGAAATGGGCTACGGAAATGGTGATTTCTCAATCCCGGATTCATTGCCAGAAGGAAACTATGTAATAAAGGCTTATACGCCGTATATGCTGAACTTTAGCGGGGATTTCATATTTTCTCAGAATATTTTTATAGAAAATCCTGAAGCAAAAAATTATATTAACCGGCGCACCCGAAGAGAAAACAGAAGAATAAACCGGGATCTGGAAAAAATGGCAGACGAATTTAATTTTGATATTTATAAGGAAGCCGGTTCTCTTGTTTATGATTTGCCCGGTAAGGTCACTTATCATGCTTACGATGGTCTGGGAGAGGGAATAAATGTTAATGCTGAGCTTATTGATGGTTCAGGAAATCTGGTAACAAAATTTAAAACCTTTACGGAAGCATCGGGAAGAGGTGTTGCAACTTTCACTCCCATTGCAGGTGAGAAATATTTGATAAGATACGATCCTCCAAATGGTCGCTCCCGAAGCATACAGTTAAGTGATATTAAGACAGAAGGATACATTCTTAGCGTTAAGCATCTGGAAGAGAAAATTGAAATCACTGTAGGAACTGCCGGCAATTCATCATTAAAGCCTTATCTGGCATTACATACGCGTGGTCAGATACATTCATTTGAGCAAATAGTTCTGCCGGATAATATGTTTAAGAAGGAAATCTATTACACAGAACTTCCATCAGGTATATCAGTAGTTAGTTTGTTTGATGAAGATGCAAATGTTTTGGCTGAGCGTTTGTTTTTCATTTTTCCGGAAAGTACAGATGATATTTCTTTACAGACTGAAAATACAACTGCAAATACAATTGAAATTACTCTTCAGGCGCCAGCATGGGCTGAAGATTCTCAATCGTTTTCAGCTGTAGTATCAGGAATCGGTTCAGAAAAAGCCATTGATCTGCAAAAGAATATTCTTTCAGAAATTTATCTGGGTTCAGATATTACAACTCTTTTGAAAAACCCGGCCAGATTTTTTGTTGAACAAAAAGATTATCATAATGAAGTAGATGCAATAATGCTCACATCAAACTGGGAAAGATTTAACTGGACTGATATTTTAGAAGATAACACCCCTTCAGTTCGTTTCAGACGCCTGGACGGTTTTCCGGTTTTTGGAAATATTGAACCTACAGAAGAATCAAAGGAATTTGATCGGTATAATTTTGAGTTGACCTTAAGAGTTGATGATGAAATGTTAGTTCGCTCTACCCGAACCAATAGTCAGGGCGATTTTAAATTTGATAGTCTTAAAGTACAGGGAGTATTTAAAGCAGAAATTGGAGTTTTGGGTTTACAAGGAAGTAATGCCGGTTTTATTGAACTTTTTCCAGACATTCTGGAAAGTGACGATTTAAGCATGAATATGTATTTCAGGGATCTTCCTCAAACCAGAGGATCAAACTGGTCCAGAATCCCTTATGAATTCAGAAAACAATCTGACAGGAGAAAGAAGATCCGCGATAATTTAACTTATCATTATGGTTCACCTGATCAGGTTATATATCTGAAAGAAAATGACGAGCGATACAGAAATATGCGTGATGTGCTCTCAACAAGAGTATCAGGTTTATCTATTGAAGGCAATACCATCATTTTGCGTGGTCCCAGTAGTATGGTTTTAAGCAATCAGCCACTTTTACTGGTTGATGGTCAGAGATATAGCAGTTTTCAATTCCTTAACCTTTCACCGGTTGAAATATCTCATGTGGAGGTATTCAAGGGTACAAGTTCATCAATTTTCGGCATCCGTGGTGCCAATGGTGCTATTGTTGCACATACACGCAGAAGTAGTCTTGCCCAGCGGTTAATTTTCGAATACTTACTTAGTGGATATTATATTCCAAGAGACTTTGCCGAAACAGCAACCGATAAAACAAATCTTTTCTTTGATCATCCTTCTTATCAGCATACGCTCCATTGGGAACCTTACGTAAATTTTGATCAGAATGGAAGCAAAAAACTTCGTATATCAATACCTGAGCAGCTTGAAGAGCTTCACTTTATTCTGGAAGGTGTGGATTCAGACGGCAGGATAATTCATTACCATAAATTACTTGATTTGTAATGCACTTAAGCGGATTCTTAATTTTTCAGCTGCAATAAAAATTTAAGTGTATCTATGTTATCAGCATAGTCTGCCGGTCCGGGTTTTTGTGCTTTCCCCGGCTGAACTTTATCAATGCCGGGCATATCCGGATTATTGCCGGCAACAATACATTGTATATTATCGCTTTGCCGGTTAATGTATTGCAAAATTTCATCCTCGGTTTCATACCGTATATAATTGACAACAGACAATGGAGATGCCAGCGATTGGCTCTCGCGCAATAAGCAAAATCCTGTGTCGATATGGTCAATCTGACTCACCAGCATAACTGCTTTCTGGTATTCATAGTTATTAAAATATTTTGGATGATCCTTTATATATTCCCATTTTTTAAAAGATTCTGCCAGTTTTTTAATATCAAAATCTTTAGGAATAAATAAAAGAGAAACACTTCTGCATCCCATACCAAAATATTGAAAGATATCGTCTGAAAAATTCTCCAGATCTTTTCCTTTTTCTTTTCCACTAAGTATTGCCATGCTGTTGCGGTTTCTTCTGATGATATGCGGATACCTTCCAAAATAGTATTCAAAATATCTCGATGTGTTGTTGCTACCGGTTGCTATTACAGCATCAAATTCAGAAATTTTTTCGTCCGTAAAAGAGATCATGGGTTTAAAACCTGGTTCCGTTTCAATAAGAAGATCAGCTATTTTAACGGGTAAATCCTTATCCTGACCCGAAAGTTTCCCCAAAAATTGATTGCCGGACAACAAAACACACATGAAATCATGAAAACCAACTAAGGGCAGGTTTCCAGCCATAATAACCGCAATTCTTCCGGGATCAGTTAAATCATTTATATTATAATTTGCAATCCATTTTTTGATTTTGTCATCAGCAAGCATATCTGAAAGTCCGGCCAGGGCGCTTTTTACGTTATAAGGTGTAAACCATTGATTTTTCAGATGGCTCTCTTTTACTTCATAAAACAAATTATTTTCTGCAGCAGATAAATTATCAGGGCTTTCTGCTAATGATATTTTCTTCAGTTTGCGGCCAAGTTCTATAAATGCATGTATACGTTTTTCCAGAGATGGGTACATACGTGTGGTTTTTTATTCCTGCATAAAAGTTTGTTAAATATCTTTGCAATAACTTACGCAAAGGTAAGTTTTACAATTAAAAGACAGTAATAAGATTTAATTACAATAAATCAATATGTAATGATGAAAGCTTTCTTCCTGCTTTTTCATATTCTGTTTATGTTAAATGCTTTGGTTTTTTCTCAGGGAAAACAGGATTTTCTTATGTGTGAAGATAGCCTTCAGCATCTTGCACTAACTATCCCTGCGGGCAACACAGATTTGGATCGAAAAACAGCAAATGATCATTTTATGGGATATTTTGAAAAAGTTCTTCTTATGGACGGAGCATTCCATTATGACTTTGATTCCTTAACCACGATATCAATTCTTAAAGCACCTGATGAAAGTTTCCGTATTATAACCTGGTATGTGCCTTTGCGGGGGGATAATTTTGAATACTTTGGTTTCTTCCAGTTTAACGATCCGGATAATCCTGCCAGGAAACTTCTGACACTTAAGGATAAAGGAGTGTATACCGGTAATCCGCAGGCTGTGACATTAGAACACAACAATTGGTATGGAAGTTATTACACTGATTTAATACACAGGACCTATGATCAGCAGGACCATTATTTATTGATTGGATGGAGAGCTGATAACCCCATGACAAGAAAACGTATTCTGGAGCCACTGCATTTTTCTGAAACAGGAAATCCTTTGTTCGGAAAACCTGTTTTTCAATATGGTGAAAATAACCACCACCGGATAATTTTCGAATATTCTTCAAAGGTTTCAATGACTGTGAGATATGATGATTTTGTATTTCCCGAAAACATCTTTCCTGAGAAGGTGATTATTTTTGATCGCTTGATCCCCACCCAAAGTTTTCTGAAAGATCATTACCAGTTTTATGTACCTGAAATGAATATTTTTGATGCCTTTCGTTTTGTTAAAGGGAATTGGGTATATATTGAAGACATTAATGCAAGAAATCCCAGACAAGATCCGGCAAATCAAAATTTACTTCCCGATTCACAATGATTCTTGATTTTTTATTCTACAAAGGCTCTACATGCGTGTTTCTTTTAGCATTTCAGGGATAAAATTTTCACAGAAAAATATTTGAAGAGTTTTTTCTTTATCATTATGACAAATTTTCCAATTTTCAGTAATATTTGTTGAAATATTTTAATGAATGATTTAGAATTGCAGTTAAATTTTTATATTTCATATTGTAATTTTTTTAAGCTTCTGAAATATTGATAAGTTTGCTTATTGAATATTATTAAAATTAATCACGATACAATTTACGCTTTAATTAACTTAAAATCAGCGCATTGTTTTGTTTTTTTATTTGAACAGGATAAGAAAAATTAAAAGCATGCAAAAAAGGATATTAACAATTTAAATTTTTTACACATGAAAAAGCATAATTTTAGTGCCGGTCCGTCAATATTGGCCAGTGAAGTGATTGAGAATACCGCAAAAGCAGTAATGGATTTAAACGGTATAGGATTATCAGTAATGGAAATCTCACATCGGGGAAAAGATTTTCAAGCTGTTATGGATGAAACCGTAGCACTTTTCAAAGAACTTCTCAACATCCCTGATGGTTACCATGTGCTTTTCCTGGGAGGTGGTGCAAGTATGCAGTTCTGTAT
>JBHEOF010000054.1:0-19479 GCA_046261715.1 Bacteroidales bacterium | reverse complement strand
CCAATGTAGTATATGCCAACATAAATATGCCCCTTGAATCCGGAGATAAAATTGTTTCATTTTTACCTCTGGCCCATGCTTATGGATGTGCTTTTGAGTTTCTCTGGCCTTTTAACCTGGGATGTCATATCACCTTTTTAACCAAAACCCCGTCGCCACAAATCATTCTTAAATCTTTTTCAGAGATCCAACCCAGGCTGGTACTTGCCGTTCCGCTTATACTGGAGAAGATTTACAAAAAACAGATTCTTCCTGTAATTAACAAATCGAGTGTAAAAACACTGCTTAAGCTGCCGGTACTGAACAAGGTAATAGAATCAAAAGTTAAGAAAAAGCTGATGGATGCTTTTGGTGGAAATTTCCATGAAGTAGTTATTGGTGGTGCACCCCTGAGCAAAGAGGTGGAAGTATTTCTCAATAAGATAAGTTTTCCTTTCTCCATCGGATACGGAATGACAGAATGTGGTCCTCTTATCAGTTATGCCAACTGGGACAAAACCCGGCTGGGTTCAGCAGGCAAGGTTGTGGATTCAATGGAAATTAAGATAGACTCGGAAGATCCTGAGAATATTGCCGGCGAGATCATGGTAAAGGGTGAGAACGTTATGCTGGGATACTATAAAAACCCTGAAGCTACAAAAGCTACCATTGAGCCCGATGGCTGGATGCATACCGGTGATTTGGGCCTGATCGACAAAGACGGGTTCGTTTATATAAAAGGCCGAAGCAAAAGTATGATACTTGGAGCATCGGGGCAAAATATCTATCCGGAAGAAATTGAAGCCCGCTTTAACAACCTTGATTTTGTGCAGGAATCGCTGGTTGTGGAAAAAGAAGGCCGGTTGGTTGCACTCATATATCCAGATTACGAGATGGCCGACAAAAAAGGTCTTACGGATAAAGAGCTGATGGGAGTTTTTGAAAAGCACAAAAAAAATCTCAATGAAATACTACCTGCTTATATGAGTATTTCTTCTACGAGAATATTTGCAGAAGAATTTGAGAAAACACCCAAGAAAAGTATCAAAAGATTCCTGTACGATCAGATTGAGTGATTGTAAATGCTATTGAACACCAATCAGTACAAAATTTTTAAAAAAAAAGCCATCAAATTTTGATGGCTTTTTTATTCTTTGTGCAAAAAAATTAGTATAAATTAATCTGCTTGTACATAACCTTCTTCTTTGCTAAGTGTGGTAGCAACTACGGTAAGAAATACACCATAAATTACTTTTGAAGCAACGTCAGCAACGGTATATGTGATCTGACGGCCAACTACCCCAATTTCACTGAAGAATGAACCTTCTATTCCTGCAAGGTGTGGCATCAGGTAAGCACCGGGATACAACATCCATGATATAAGGAAAAGAACCCAGATGGCATTCAGCGTTTTCTGAGCTTTTGCAGGTATACCTTCTTTACCCTGGCTGATAACTTTTCTCATCAAAATAAGAATGTGAATAAAGAATGCAGTTGAAATGGCACCCCATACAAAGAATGCAGTAATATTGGTAACTTCATAAAACTGACCAATGTAACCGGTGATAATCATAGCTGCACCTGAAAACCAGAACTGATTTCTGATAGATGAGAATTTAGATGTCGTTAAAGTAACAACAAATAAAATCTGGAAAAGCAACATCGGAACATCAATCAACCAGTTCAGATACCTGTAACCATTGTTAAACAAATCCTGACCTTCGCCGAGGAAATACCTGCCCTTTTCATTATCAAAAACAAAACTGCTTGTCCAGTTATTTGCCTGGGCAAATAGCAACAGGAAAGCAGAAACCATTACCACCACTGACAATACTGATGATATACGGAACCGTGGAGCAACAGTTTTAATAGTAAGAATAAAGTAAAACAATGCAGCCAGCATTACTGCATAGCCTAAAGTGAGCACGTGAGCCACCATTTGGTACCCCATTTCACTCAAGCCTTGTTCAAGGCCTACATAATTTTCAAAAGTAGCATTACCTAAATTTTCCATAGCTTATTTTTGTGTTTGTTAATTAAGAGTTTATAAAATTGCACAGTAAACGCTCATTATACATTTTTGTTTATTCAAAATTATGTATTTCTTAAACGATTTGCAAAATATTTTTACTTCCCAATAAAATCAAGGTATCAATAGTTTACATTTTATTATTAGATTTACATTTGCAGGTACGATTAAAATAATTCACCAAAAGGATGTATTCCATCATAGATATAGAAACCACAGGCGGTAATCCTTACCGCGATAAAATCACAGAGATTGCCATATTTGTGCATGACGGAGAAAAAGTGATCAGGGAATATAATACTCTTATCAATCCTGAGCGACACATACCTCCCTTTATAACCCGTATGACAGGTATATCAGATGAGATGGTGATAAAGGCACCCAAATTTTACGAAGTGGCAAAAGACATAGTTAAGATAACCGAAGGAACTGTTTTCGTAGCGCACAATGCAAGTTTTGATTATAATTTTGTAAAATCGGAATTCAAAAATCTGGGTTACTATTACCAGCGCGAATGCCTTTGCACAGTAAAACTCAGCCGCAAACTCATCCCCGGAAAAAGATCCTACAGCCTGGGCCGGTTATGCCGTGAACTGGATATTCAGATTGAAGGCCGCCACCGTGCCGGAGGAGATGCTTTGGCAACAGTAAAACTTTTTGAGTTATTGCTAACACAAAAAACCAACGGACTTTTTCTTGAAACCCTTGGTACTGGGTTTAATAATACTCCCGTTAACCAGGCCATTACCCGTCAGGTCATTGAAGCTCTTCCTTCAAAAACCGGGGTTTATTATTTTTTTGACGAAAAAGATAACATCATATATATTGGTAAGAGCAAAAATATCCGCCAGCGGGTACTCACGCATCTGAGCAGAGTAACAAGCAAAAAAGCACTGGGAATGGTGGGAATGATCACAAAAATAAATTATGAAGTTACAGGAAGTGAGTTACTGGCATTGCTTAAAGAATCGGAAGACATAAAGTCCCATCAGCCGGTTTTCAATCGCCTGCAAAGAAGATGCCTTTACAATTACGGGCTTTACAGTTATACCGATGAAAAAGGTTATTTATGTTTGAAGATTGATAAAAACAGCAACGGTACATTGCCCCACACAAGTTTTGCAAATCTTGAAAAAGGTAAGAGTTTTTTATTTCGTCTTACTGATAAATTCAATTTATGTCAGAATCTCACCGGGCTATATTCCACCAATGGCGCATGTTTTCAATATGCGGTAAAACAATGCCGTGGTGCCTGTGTAGAAAAAGAATCTCCGGAAGAATACAATAAAAGAGCACAGGAAGCAATTGACCATGCCGGTTTCGTGAAACAAAACCTTATTGTAACCGAACCCGGCAGATCTCCATCAGAATCAGCTTTTATTATCATTGAAAACGGCACCTATATGGGTTACGGTTATGTTGAGAAAACAGAATCGATAGTTTCAGTTGATGACTTTAAAAATTTCCTTATTCCGGCGGAAGATAACAGAGATGCCCGACAGATCATCAATGGGTTTCTCAGAAACAAAAGAACCGGGAAAAGGATAAACTTCTAATTTGAAAAAACAACCTATCATGGACGAAAAATGTGTAGAAATAACGATAAAAGGTAGGGTTCAGGGAGTAGGTTTTCGCTACCAGACTGAAAATGCTGCAAAAAAATTTGGTGTGAAAGGATTTGTAAAGAATATGCCCGACGGATCGGTTTATGTTGAAGCTTGCGGGCAGAACAGAAATATTGAGCTTTTTATTGACTGGTGCAAAAAGGGATCTTTAATGGCAAATGTTACGGAAGTAAATACCCATGAAGTCTCTTTCAAAAAATATGAAAACTTCAATATCAGGTACTGATCAAATGATTATTGAAAGATATGTAAGATTAAAACACTGATGTGATAAAAGCTGGAAAGGGATCATACATTTCCTGGTTTTTGAAATAATTTTCAGGGAAAGGAAATTTACCCCCATAAATTCCAGGCTCCTGTCCGTTCGTTCCGGCTGATTTTGCCGGTGATCCGTTATTCAGTTTAAAAACACTACCACCCTTTACATCTGTACTTGGCCAGTATGCAAAACCAGGATCGACCCCAACAAGGTTGCCTGATCCTGTATTATATTTACCGGTGCATTTATTCATGCCTTCAAAGCGTTTAGGATATCTGTAACAATCGTCATTTGCCAGTTTATCAATTACAGTTACATTGCCCCGAAAAATACATTCAGAAACATTTTCAAGCACATAAGCTTCCCTGGTAAAAATATTATTATACACTTCTGCACCGGAAATATTTTTTAATCTGCCCGTAATAACATTATTATACATGTAAACTTCACTGTGTTCAAAACCTTTGATAGTATTGATTATGTTGTTGTGAAAATGGAATAGCTCAAACCCGCCATGCCGGCTTGATGTTTCTGTTCCGCCATTTACCCAACCCCTGATAATATTATTTTTGAAATTCCAGTTTCGTGCAGCAGAAGGAATTTCTATAAACCAAACCCAGTTGCGCTCAATGGTAATATTTTCAATTCTTACTCTTGGATTGGGTATGGATATTATATTGGGCTTATTGCCTGAAAAGTAGGGAAATTCGAAGCCAATAATACTGCTACCCGATGAAACGGTTTTCAGATAGGGATTATGAGTGAGCAACAGGCGGGTAAGCTTGACTGAATTTTCAGGTATTTCATCATTCAGAGATCCTTCAGCAATCAGTGTCAAAGGCTTTTCCAGCAACACACTGCCATAATTCATTACAGAGCCTTTAACATATATGGTATCATATGACTGTGCATGCTCAACGGCAGATTGTACACTTGAATAATGGGAGCCCTCACTATACTGATTACAAACTATCCAGAAATCGGAATACCCCGGTCTGACCAAAATGAAAAAAAGAAAAAGAAAAGTAAGTACAGATTTATTCATATACTATTTTAAAAAACCGCCTGATAAAACAACTTTTGGTTTACCAACCCTGATATGTTTTTTTGCAACTAACTAAAGGTGAGAAAAACCAAAATAATCTACAAAAAAAATAAACTTGTCTAAATTTATACGCAAATATTACTTACAAAAGTCATACGTAATATCCAAAAATGATGTATTAAGAATTTTAAAGATTTGAATGAGTTGATTTTCTTTACATTTGCTAATCACTTATTCCTGCGTTTTTTGATGCAGTTTTTTCAGGTTCATAAGGTATACAGATGTATTTATCAAGGCGATTGTTTACTATTTCCCTGTTATTCTCAGTTTTGGTTATCAGTTCAGATACTTCTGTTTATGCTTCACACTATCATCTCCCCGACCATTCATGCTGCAACGACTCAACTGAAATTACAAATGCCGATCCTGGTTTTCATCGCTGCGGATCCACACTTTACAAAGAGCTTGAAGAAAGCAGGTTTCCTGAGATCAGGCAGTACCGCGAAAAGCTTGAGATCCTTACAGCCCGGTGGCTGGAGCAACAGCTTAAACAATCCGATCAGATTACAGAGACAATTATTATTCCGGTGGTAGTGCATGTTGTGTATAATGCAAACCATCCTGAACAAAACATTTCCGAAGAACAGATCATTTCGCAGATTGAAGCATTGAACACAGATTTCAGAAGACTAAACGCAGATACCACAAACACCCCTGAGATTTTCAGTAACATTGCAGCAGATACGCACATAGAGTTTCAAATGGCCCGCCGCACTCCTGATGGGTTGCCTGCCAATGGTATTACGCGCACGGCAACTGATGTGGAAGCTTTTTCCATTGAAACCGATCATGTTAAGTTTGATAATACAGGAGGTACAAATATCTGGAATCGTGATCGTTATCTGAATTTTTGGGTGTGTAATCTTGAATCGGGGTACCTTGGGTATGCACAGTACCCGGGAGGACAACCAGCAACAGATGGAATAGTTATTTCCTGGAGAAATTTCGGTACTACGGGCACAGCACAATATCCTTTTAATGAAGGACGAACAGTAACACACGAGGTAGGCCACTGGCTTAACCTGGTGCATACCTGGGGCGATGAAGACAACTGCGATGCAACAGATTATGTTGCTGATACCCCCAACCAGGAAACAGCATATTATCATTGTCCTTCTTTTCCGCAATTTTCATGCGAGAGCAGTGATATGTTTATGAATTACATGGATTATACGGATGACCGATGCATGAACACCTTTACCATTGGTCAATCGAATCGTATGCATGCCACTCTTAATGGATTCAGGGCACCCGTTAAAAACTCAGATGCACTTACCGAACCCCAGTTTAGCGATTTATGGTGCGATACGCTGAACAAAGAACTAAAAACCAGTCCGCTATTCCTGTACCTTGCCAGCACTGGGGGTTATGCAGCCGGCACCAATGCATATAACGATATAGCCAAGGCCCAGTTTTATGAAAATACCGAAGAATTCAATATCGTTGAAGGGGGCAGCTTTGCTTTTGGTGCGGCTCATCATACAAATGATTTTGCCTGGGCAGCCCTTTGGGAGACAGGCAACGGCAGGCAGCCTGAGAGTGCACCCATCAGAAAACAATTATTGAATTTGAATGAAATACAAAACGATATTCAGTATGGCAGGTCGACCCATTTCACATTTGATCCGCCCGTGGCAGTTGAAGGCTCGTTTTTTATGGGTATTATACTACCGGAAAGTGATACATTGGCCCTTCTGGCCTCTGATTTGCGCGATGAATCATATGCCTGGGAACAATGGGAAGATAACACATGGCACAACTTTAAAGATTCATGGAACGGAACTTTAAATGTTGATCTGGCAGTATTTCCCCTGGTATGCAAACAGTTGCCCCCTTACGACCCAAAACAACCGGTAGTTATGACACTGGGTCCTAATCCGGTAAATTTAAATTTATTAAATTTGTACGTTACAAATTTTCCTTCTGATGAGCCCCTGAATATTGAAGTTTATGATATTACCGGCAGAGTTATTCTCCGGGAAGAAAAGTCTGAGATCCGCTATCATATACCACTCGACATTTCATCAGTTCAAAGCAATGGCATATTTTTTATCAGGTTATTCAACAAACATTTTCAGGTTACAGAAAAATTTTTGAGAATCACTTCTACAAATAATTAACATAGATACAACCCATTAAATTTAGTTCTCATGCAACTTAAATACCTTACATCAATCGTAATCCTCAGTTTAATAAGTCTTACTGCATTTACGCAGGAGTTTTTCCCGAAAGGATTAACAGAAGGCGAAAAAGAAGTTTACCAGGAATATATCCGCACTTTTGAATATGGTGATAAGGGCATCCAACCCCCTTCAGCTCCTCCCCGCAGCCCTGCAGAGTTTGAAGAAATGGGAGGCGTAATTGTAACCTGGGCATCCTATAACTGGGAGCTTCGTGAAATTGTAAGACACACCAGCCTGAGGGTACCTGTATATATCATTGCCAGCAATGCATCAAGTGTTCAATCCTATCTTACACAAGGTGATGTAAGCATGGATAATATTAATATACTGCAGTTGCCCTTTAACTCAGTTTGGGTAAGAGATTATGGCCCCCAAAGTATATACCTTGACGGAACCGATGAACTGGCTTTTGTTGACTGGGTTTATAACCGGCCCTGGCGACCTGATGACAATATGCTGCCTTCAAACCTGGCCAATGCCCTTGATCTGGATGTTTTCCAGATGACATCAAACCCCAACAGGCTGGTAACTACAGGTGGGAATTTTATGAGTGACGGTCATGGTACAGGTTTTTCATCTAAACTTATTCTTTCAGAGAACTCCACACTTTCGGAGAGCCAGATTGATGCTATTAAGCTGGCATACATGGGTATTAACCGTTACATCAAAATGGATGAACTGCCTTATGATAATATCAGTCACATTGATATGCACATGAAACTACTGGATGAAGAAACCTTGCTGGTTGGCGAATTTCCGACAGGAATATCCGATGGCCCTTACATTGAATCGAACCTTAACTGGCTGCTTAACAATCACCAAACCTGCTATGAAAGAGATTACCAGGTAGTTCGCATACCTATGGTACCGGCTTCCAACGGAAATTATCCTCCACAGACTTCTTATCGTACATTTACCAATGCTTTGATAATCAACGATCTTGTGCTTGTTCCCCAGTATTATAACACAGCATTGAATAACGAAGCTATTTCAGTTTATCAGCAGGCCATGCCCGGTTATGATATCATAGGAATCGACATGGAAAATGTTATTCCTGCAAGTGGTGCCATACATTGTATAAGCCGCGAAATTGCTGCCACAGACCCGATTTTTATTTCGCATGCTCCCATTCGTGAAGTAGATATTGACCTTGACGATTATCTTATTGAAGCAACTATTAAAAATGCCATTGGCATAAACTCAGCAAGTGTTTTCTACAGGATTGATGACCAGGATGATTTTACAGAAATCCCCATGACACTGCAGTCAGATGTTTACACTGCAACTATTCCGGCACAGGCATGTAATACTACTATCGACTATTACATCAGTGCAACCAACCCCAATAAAACCATTACAAAACCATTGGTAGCCCCTGACAATTACTGGAGCTTTGAAGCCGGTGGCGAAACGGTTGATTTTGCTGTTAGCGACACATCAGTTGATGTAAATGATGAAGTAGTTTTTTATTACACCGGTTGCCTTACCGAAGATCAGATTGATGAGGCCATCTGGAATTTTGGCGAAGGAGCCAACCCACAAACTGCTGAAAGTATTGATGATCAAACAGTAATCTATGAAACTGAAGGATATAAAACCATTACTCTTACGGTAAACGGACAGGAGCTCATTAAAGAAAACCTGGTACTGATCACACCTGAGATCACATGGAACCTTACAGTAAATATTTCTGGCGAAGGTGAAACAACGCCGGCACCTGGTACTTATACATACGTTGAAGGTACCGAAGTAGAAATAACTGCCACACCGGCTGATGGGTGGTTGTTTGAAGAATGGCAAATGAACAGTGATGAAACGTATGAAAACGAACAGATCACTGTCACCCTTGACCAGGATATAACAGCCACGGCAGTATATCGTCAGATTGATACATCCGTGCCAGAATGGGAAAGCAAATTCGCTTTTGATGTTTTCCCAAACCCCAATGAAGGAACTTTCAATATTGTGATGTCGCCATCAGACGGACCTGTCGATATAAGGATATTCAATATTCAGGGCAGCCTGGTGTATCAGGACAAGGTGATCAGCACCCAATGGGATGAACTATTCCCTGTTGACCTGAACAACAAAGCCAAAGGAATGTATTTTGTGCAGATAACCGGTAATCATGGAAGCAAAACCAAAAGGGTAGTGATAAGATAACAAGTTCAATTTTAAAATAAAACCATACATCAAAATCCTTAACACAAAATATTTATTATGAAAAGCACAGTTCAACTATTATTATTTGTTGTGGCAGGCGCCATTTTGTATGCCTGCACATCTCCTGAAAAAAAGGCAGAACCACCGGTCGCCGCAAAGATTGAGGAACAACTCATCATCCATGGTGATACCCGCATTGATTTTTACTACTGGTTGCGCGATCGTGAAGATCAGGCCGTAATTGATTACCTGAATGCTGAAAATGCATACCTGGAAAGCGTTATGTCGCATACCGAAGAACTCCGGGATGAGCTTTTTAACGAAATGGTAGGCAGAATAAAACAGGATGAATCTTCTGCACCGTGGTTTTATAACGGTTACTGGTATTATACCCGGTACGAAGAAGGAGGCGAATATCCTTTATTCTGCAGGAAAAAGGAAAATCCGGATGCCCCGGAAGAAATCATGCTGAATGTGCCGGAAATGGCAAAGGACTATGCCTATTACAGGGTGGGAAGATTTGATGTGAGCTCTGACAACACCCGGATTGCTTTTACTGTGGATACTATGGGTCGCAGACAACACACCATCTACATTAAAGATCTTGAAACATCAGAACTTCAACCTACAGGAATAAGTTATGCTGCCGGCGATGTGAGCTGGGCTGCTGATGACCAAACAATTTTCTTCACAGTAATTGATCCTGGTACGCTTCGATATGAAAGAATAATGAGGTACAGTACCCTGGAACAAGGAGAACCTGTTGAATCTTACTACGAAGAAGATGACACATATTATTACATGGGGGTATCAAAAACCAAAGATGGTAAATACCTTACCATAAATATGAGAAGTTCGGCCAGCAATGAAATAAGGATACTTGAAGCTGATAATCCCAACGTTACTTTCCGGGTATTTCAACCCAGGCAGAAAGATTTCAATTACGACATTGATCATTACAACAATAAGTTTTATATCCTTACCAATTATAATGCGCAAAATTTCCGGTTAATGGAAACACCGGACAACAGAACCGGTATTAATAACTGGCGCGAAGTGATTGCCCACCGCAATGATGTGTTGCTCGAAGGCATGGAAGTGTTCGATGATTACCTTGTGTTACAGGAACGCTCCAATGGTCTGAGACAAATGCGTGTTATACATCAGCCTACCCAACAGGAACATTACATTGAATTTGATGAAGAAGCCTATACCGCTGCCATAAGCATAAACCGTGAAATGGATACGGACATTTTCCGCTACACTTACACTTCTTTAACAACACCTGCAACGGTATACGATTACAATATGGATACCCGGAGCCAGACAAAAGTATGGCAACAAACCATACTGGGCGACTTTGATCCCGATCAATACGAAACACGCCGGTTGTATGCTCCGGCACGCGATGGTGAGCAGATACCGGTAACCCTCGTTTACAGGAAAGATATTGAACCAACCGACAATAATCCCCTGCTTCAATACGGTTATGGTTCATATGGTATTACTGTTGATCCCAGGTTTAACTCCAATGCTGTCAGTCTGCTCGACAGGGGATTTATTTATGCACTGGCTCATGTAAGAGGCGGGCAGGATATGGGCCGCCAATGGTACGATGATGGCAAACTTTTGAATAAAAAGAATACCTTCTTTGACTTTATAGATGTTTCAGAATTTTTGATTGAAAACAATTACACTTCTCCCGAAAATCTTTTTGCATCAGGCGGAAGTGCCGGCGGACTGCTTATGGGTGCTGTTTTAAATTTACGTCCTGAACTGTATAAAGGCATTATTGCAAGGGTTCCTTTTGTGGATGTAGTTACTACCATGCTTGATGAAACCATACCCCTTACCACTGCTGAATACGATGAGTGGGGAAATCCGAACATCAAAGAATATTATGATTACATGCTGTCATACTCTCCTTATGACCAGGTGATCGAGCAGGAATATCCGAATATGCTGATCACTTCGGGCCTGCATGATTCACAGGTACAATTCTGGGAGCCTGCCAAATGGACAGCCAAATTACGCGTTTATAATACCGGCGATTCAAGGATCTTACTCAATACCAATATGGAGGCAGGACATGGAGGCGCATCAGGCAGGTTCAGCAGACTCAGGGAAGTAGCCCTGCAATATGCCTTCCTTATTGATCTGGCAAAATAATCATTCATTAATCTAATATGTAAAGCATTAAATTAAAATATGCAAACAAAATTTATTTTTCCGACAGTATTCCTTGCATTTGTTTTGTTATTTGCATCGTGCGACAATACTGACAAAAAGCTTCTTGAGCAAGCAAAAAGCATACACGAAGAAATACTTACACTTGACAGTCATACCGACACTCCGCTAATGCTGGGCCGTCGCGGCCTGGATCTTGGAGTGTACAACGACCCCCATCGCGGTGGTGGAAAAGTTGATTTCCCCCGAATGGATGAAGGGGGATTAGATGGTGTTTTCTTCGCTGTTTTCCTGGGGCAGGGAGAAAGTACTCCCGAAGCCTGGGATGTGGCACATGAAAGAGCACTTGGTTTGTTTGAAACCATTCATGGTGCCGTAGAACAGAACAACGATCTTGCTGAACTGGCTCTCAAACCCGATGATGCTTATCAATTGAAAGAAAAAGGCAAAAAAGCTGTTTATATCGGACTGGAAAATGCCTACCCCATCGGAGAGGATCTTTCACGTCTTGATCAGTATTATGATCTGGGAGCACGTTATGTAACTCTATCACACACGCGCAACAACCACTTCAGCGATTCATCAACTGACGATGAAGGCCCACGGCATAATGGCCTGTCAGAAATGGGTGGTGAGCTGGTAAGAAAGCTTAACCGGATGGGTATGATGGTTGACGTAAGCCATGTTTCCGATGAAGCTTTTTATGATGCGCTGGAGATAACTTCTGCCCCTGTTATTGCTTCACACTCAAATACACGTGCAATATATGATAATCCCCGCAATCTAAGTGATGACATGCTTAAGGCTTTGGCTGAAAATGGGGGTGTGGTGCAACTCTGTTTTCTGTATGTTACAGAACTTCCCCCTAACCCGCCCAGGGATTCAGCAAGGGCAGAACTCAGAGAACGCTACAACAACTTCCAGGGCCTTTCTGAAGAACAGATGGAAGAAGCCCGTGCAGAATGGTATGCTATTGAACGCGATTTTCCTTCGCAATTGCCTGTCGTTTCCGACCTGGTTGATCACCTTGATCATGTTGTTGATCTTATCGGTATTGATCATGTGGGAATAGGAACCGACTTTGACGGGGGCGGACAACTGGCTGATTGTTATGATGTATCGCAAATGCACAATGTTACTGTGGAAATGCTCAGGCGGGGTTACTCCAGGGAAGAAATAGAGAAAATATGGTCGGGCAATTTCATGCGCGTTTTTCGTGAAGCTTACGATCAACGGGAAATATAGTAGTATTGCAAATACATTTTATTAATCCTTAAAAAAAACAGGAGCATGAAAAAACTTTCAATTGTATTCATATTGCTGGCATTTATGCTGATCTATTGTGGCACCGGTCCAAAACAAGAACAAACGCAAGAAGCAGTGGATAATGATGAGATGATATTACCCGACGCTGAAATGGCATTTCTCAACAATTTAAAAAGTCTTTGCGGACAATCTTTCCGCGGACAGGAAACCTTTATGCAGGAAGGCAGGGAAAGCTGGGCTGACAAGGAACTCGTAATGCATGTAACTGTTTGCGAACCCGACCATGTTCACATACCCTTTCATATTGATGATGACCATTCAAGAACATGGTTGTTTTTTGCCGATGACGGGCGACTGCGCTTCAGGCACGACCACCGCCATGAAGATGGTACACCCGAAGATGAAACCCTCTACGGGGGCTACTCCGACGGCACCGGCGATGCTTTCAGGCAACATTTCCCAGCAGATGATTACACCATGAATCTTCTTGCCGATACCCTGAACCGCGAATGGCACGTAGTGCTTAATGAAGAAATGACAAATTTCAGCTACCGCCTTCTTTACGACGGTGAAATTGTTTTTCAGGCTGATTTCGACCTGACCGATCCTTTATAAAATAATTTACATCTGAAAATGAACCCGGAATTTTCTTGTTTTGAAGTTTCCGGGTTTGTTTTATTATACTGTTTTTTTAACGCAACATCCCTTCTACCCTTTCTATCTTTCCATCTACTTCTGCCGGTGTCAATCCCATTATGCGGGTTATGAGCGGGTACAGGTCTACTACTTCAATGGGTGTATGTTTGTGGTTTTGCCTGAAAGCCGGACCCATGGCATAAAAGATCGTATGCATATCCTTTTTTGCATTATCCCAACCATGTGCACCCCCGGTGTAATAAGTATTTCGGGGTTTGCCCCATCCCAGGCTCCAGGTGCTGTCGGCAAGTATTACAAGATCGCCGATACGGGGATTGGTACCATAATTCAATCTTTCCGGTACATCCTGCTTTTTCCATACCGATATGTTTTCAACCGTATTCAGGATTGCATAAGCCGAATCAAGCATACCGGGTTTGGGATCAACAAGCAAAACAGGGTTGCCGCCGTGGGTTCTTTCATACCAGTCGCGGGGTGTATATTGCGAAATGTCCACATACCTTTCGGGGCTTACCTGGGTCATTCCATGATCAGATGTAACAATCAGGTTGATGTATTCATAATGCTCAAGGTTTTTAAGATCGTTGATAAGAATACCCACCAGAGAATCCAGCTCCATAACCAGTTCATCAATTTCGGGGCTGTCGGGACCGGTTCTGTGGCCCTGCCCATCGGGTTCCTGAAAGTAAAAAGTTATGAGGCGGGGTCTTTTTTCAATGGGAAGCTGCAACCAGGTAAGCACAGTATCAATACGGTCGGTAAAAGGTACACTGTTGTCATAACGCTTCCAGTAGGTTGGCTGTATTCCCTGCACGGGCGCTTCTGACCCTACCCAGAAGAAAGAGGCTGATGTAACCCCCTGCTTTTCGGCAGTAACCCAAACAGGCTCGCCACCATAAAAGTCACCGTTTTCTACCGATTCCCGGTCACCCAAACGAAAAGTCAATCCCAGATCAGGACAAGTGAAGTTGTTATGAACAATTCCATGATTATCAGGATACAGGCCGGTAGCCATACTGTAATGATTGGGAAATGTTTTGGTGGGAAAAGCCGGTTTTGAATACTCAGCAATTACTCCGTTACGGGCAATATAATCAAGATTTGGTGTTTCAACCCGGCTTGCATAATCCCACCTGAATCCATCCATTGACAACATTACAACATATTGTTCCGATGGAGCAATACGATCTGATTGCCCGGAGTTACACGATACAAAAAGTAAAAACAGAACGGGAAATAAAAAATAATTGATTTTCATAATTTACTGGTTTTATAAGACTTTAAATTATTGCAATTTTTAGCTACTACTCATCAGGTTTGTTACAACTTAAGCAATGGTTGATGCTGTTTCCCTGATCCGGCAAAAGATTTGCAAGATAATAAGATATTTTTACAGTTATAGCAAAAATGAGCTTTGGTTTTGACGATTATTTGATAAAATAACCTGTTCTATATAAGGAAACTTTCGTGAAGCTTCGAGCAACTAGAACCCGATAATACCGCCTCGGTAAAATCGGTAAACAAAGACTTTGATGCCATGCAATTAAAAAAAACTGACCGGTTGTACCTGGTGGCATCTTGTAAAAAAGATAAAGCAAACGAAACGGATCTTAACAACCCCGAAGAGCCGGAATACACAATTGAACATTTGATTGACCTGAATCAGGATATGGAAATTAAACGGCAGAATGATGTATTACATGATAATTTATCTCAATCAATGAACAATGAGATCATAAGTGTGATTGGCATTGAAATATAGGGCTTACCAGCGTTCAAAGCCCAGCCTGCGAAGATTTTCGGTTTTCCGGGCATTGTCTGAAAACCCGAATACAATACTAAAACTCCATGCATTACCCTTGAATGAGCTGCCACCCTCATGTTTGTGGTTCAGCAGGTAAAAGCCCGGTCTTAAGCTCAACCAGGTGCGGTTGGCAAATATATACCGGTAAGATGGTCCGAAATATGCGGCAACAGAACCAAATGTCTGACGTTCGGGATCCTGCCCCTCTTCAATTAAATCAATAACATCATACCCCGCACCTGCAAACAATTCAATTTCGTAACCGGTGCCTTTTACCAGTACCCGCGACCATTCCAACCCCATGTAAGCTCCCTGGAAATTTGAAGTAGTAACCAGAGTATCCTGCACAACCAGTGTTACCGGGTTGGCAGCTTTTCCAAACCGGATATCAAAAATTGCGTCCAGGTAATTTCTGTTCTTTTTTATGCCCAGGTTCACTCCCAGGGCAGGATGTACCCCAAGAATATCCAGATCGCTCATTGGAAACCACGTACCCGCTCTCACACCCAGGTTTATCTCGGGCAATTTCAACAGTTCAGCTACACGTTTATTGTAATCCCGGGCAAGTGGTGTTTCTGCAAAACCACCCTCCTTCAATGCAAGGAAAAAAGACTCTGTATTTCCTGAATACAACTCCAGGAGCCGGTATTCAAGCGTATTCTTATCCACCTGATTCTTCAGGCGATTGGCTATGCGTAAGGTTTGCCTGTCAAAATCTTCATTAAGTGGCACATAGCCAAAATACTCTTCATATTCTTCGTAAAAGAAATCCCTTACTGACGGGCTCTCTTCGGTGTTGATGCGGTAGCGGATTTCAAATGCAACGGCCTTTTCAAGCAATAACG
The DNA here is from genome assembly GCA_046261715.1 of Bacteroidales bacterium. Classification (GTDB taxonomy): domain Bacteria; phylum Bacteroidota; class Bacteroidia; order Bacteroidales; family UBA7960; genus SKVR01. The sequence continues at coordinate 3,377 of JBHEOF010000054.1, read as the reverse complement.
ATTCATCCAGTGGCCCCGGAAACCGGCCGTCAGCGATGAGCTGCAGGGCACGGGCCCGAAAAACCGGTTCGGTGAGTCCGCACTCCTGTTCCCAGGTAAAAAGCAACTCTGCCAGGGTTTCATCATTACCATCAAGCATGGCTTTGGTTACTTCAACGGAAAAATTCTCAGCCCCTTCGGCACATTTTGCAGAAATATTCTGCGCCAGCACCGGCCGGCAACACATAAAGAAAATCATCAACCAGAGTGTACACTTCATTTTATACATGTTAAGAAGGATTCAAATATAAGTATAATAGCAGAACATGCGGTATTATTGCCTTAAAATCGGAACTTTTCATTGATTCGTATTAAAAATAATACCCGGTAAATAGAAAAGTATTATATATTTGTTGATGGAAACTGTTTAAAAATTGATTTATAAAATAAAACTTAGAAAGTGAAAAATATCATAAAAAGGTACAATATTCTTTCTTTTTTTATGTCTCTCCTAATTTGTGTTTCTCTGCTTGCGGTTACAAGTTGTTATAAGAATAATTCTCAGGACGATTATGATACGATTGTGAGACTGCCTGTAATTAATCTGAAAGATGTACATAGATGGCACCTGGCATCAACTCCCCAGCACCAAACCAGTCCGGGTATGTTTCCTGAGGGTGCTTTACATAATGATCTGGCCTTCCGGTATAATTTTGCCCATCTTAACTGGTTTGTTATTGACCCGCTGTTCACCAGCAACACTGACCAAACTCCTGCCCATATTGCCAATGACTTAGACCAGCTATCCTTCCATTATATCAGGGAGGTATTAGAAACAGAAATCTGGTCAGACTTCGAATATGCAGATACTCCTTTGCCCATTCCTGTTTTTAATATGGTTTTTTACCCTAATGAGCGGGGCCCTTATAACTATGATGCCATAAATTCAGATTTCAGTAGTGGCATCGCTCAAGATGGTTCTTTAATTGACCCGCATACCAGATGGGGCGGAATCATGCGCAGCCTGCAAGAAACAAATTTCGAAGAGCCGGGTATTGAATATATTGCGTTCTGGCTTATGGATCCATTCATTTATAATCAAAACCATAGCGGAGGCGATATCTATATAAACCTTGGAGAAATATCTGAAGATGTGCTCCGAGATGGACGCAGTTCGTTTGAAAACGGCTTGCCAGTCAGTGAAAATGTCATTAACGTAGATACAACTTTCTGGGGCCGGATACCAACAATACCTTCCATCAATCCGGCATTTGATAATAACCCCAACTCAAGGCTTTATCAGGATGTTGGGCTAGACGGTTTAAGCACTGAAGATGAAAGAAGCTTTTTTTCAACATTATTCCTGGATCCGATCGCTCAAAAATACGGGACTAATTCCCAGGCATTTCAAAAGGCTTTTACTGATCCTTCAGCTGATAATTACAAGTACTTTAGAGGCAGCGATCTGGATGCCAACGAGGCATCCATTATTGAAAGATATAAGAGATACAACGGACTGGATGGCAATAGCCCTACAGCGGAAAATTCACCGGAATATTATCCAACTCATTCATCAGTTTACCCTGACCTGGAAGACATTAACTGGGATGGTATTTTAAATGAAACCGAACGCTATTTCCAGTATCAAATCAGTCTGAGACCAGAAGACATGGTAAAAGGAACCAACTTCATAACCGAAATCAGGGAAGCAACTGTACATCTCAGAAATAACAAGGTAGAAACTGTGCGTTGGTATTATTTCAGGATTCCTTTAAAAGAAACCAATTATCAGGTTATTGGCAATATTAATGATTTCAGTTTTATACCTTCTATGCGGATTTTTTTCAAAGGTTTCAGCGAACCTATCTTTTGCCGGTTTGCCACACTTGAGCTGGTTAGAAAAATAGAGTTAAACTGAAAAAAACCGATGAATATGGCCCCCGGATTGAAAGCGTTGGTTTACAGATAGAAATGATAATGGAAGATTTAAATTAACCTAAAAAGACGGTAATAAATCATATAGGATCGTTTTTGGATATGGGAGAGCTTAATTACCCGTTTATTTTTTTACAATATCGCCTTTTTTCAAATCAACACTTTTTTGTCCGTTTATAAATTCAATGTGTATAGATTTTAATCCATCATTATTGTCAGCAGGTATTAAGCAATTAAAATGCAAATGCTCTATTGTGCTTTGACCTGTATTTCCGGATAAGGCGATGGGTTGTCCCATTTCAACCCGATCACCCGTTTTAACAAGACTTCCATCTTTAACTAAATGAGCATATTGACGTTCCTGCTATACCTGCATGTTGCGCCTGCCTGCCGGCAGGCAGGGATTGCGGGCATCTTTCCTGTCGAAAAGCACCGAGGTTTGCGCGGGCTGTAAAACTTCATTATCCGCACCGAAACCGCAATTAATTATATTTTGCTGTTATGTGGGGTTATTTATCTATTAATCTACTCTTTAAGTCCATTTGCTCATGCAGAATCCTGACTATTTCTATTTCATGATTATCAATTCTGTGATAAAAAATTATGTGTCGCCCAGCTTTGAAGCCTAACAAACTTTCAGCCACCATATGATAATCTTTTCCCAGATTTGGGTTAATAGCCAATTCGTCAAAATTATCTATAAGCATTTTATAATATCTGTCTGCTTGATTTTCTGACCATTTATCAAACGTGTAATTCCATATTTGTCTCAAATCAGAAACAGCTCTATTCGTCAATCGATACTTAGCCATTAATGCTTCTTTTAGCTTTTAAATTTTCTAAAAGAGATTCAGGACTGAAATCGTAAGCTATTCCACTTTCCATTCCTTCTTGTATCGCAGTTCTTAGAGCAATAATTCTGTTTTCCTCTTCTTCTAAAAGTCTTAATCCAGCACGGACTACTTCGCTAGCATTTTTGTAACGTCCGGCAGATATTCTACTTTTAATAAATTCGTCAAAATAGTTTCCTATCGAAATTGATGTGTTTCTATTCATGATTTTTTTCTCAAAGTTACCTATTATTGGTATAAATTACAAGTCTGTCGCTTTTTATAATCCCACATAACGGTTGGCGGTATGGCATGAAGCGGATTGCGAGTGCATACCTATCAAAACGAGATGAAGTTGAAGCGGGCTAAAACCGCTCCAACTATGCACTTCACCGCTTTATGCTATATTGCGTGTTAGTGTTCGTTTATCTTCAAAACTATTGATAATCAATCATGTCATTATAATCTATAGAAACAGATTGGTTTCCATTTATAGAAACAGTTTGCGGAAAAGGGTCTGTCATTTTGCCAACTGTCGGTCCTGTTGCAGGATTATTATCATCATCAGAATCGGTGTAAATATAAATATCATAGGTTACACCCTCTGTACCTGTCCACTCTGTACCGTTAGGC
>JBHEOF010000053.1:19252-19681 GCA_046261715.1 Bacteroidales bacterium | reverse complement strand
GTACACCAGGTGTTGCACATGATGGTCCCAAAGCCATGCTGATCAATCAGTTTGCTGCTTCAGGCGGAGATGCATTCCCATACTTCTTCCGGCAGAAAAACCTGGGTACCATCATTGGTACACGCACCTGGGGCGGGCTGGTTGGTATGTCAGGAAATGCACGCCTTTCTGATGGGGGTTATATTGGCGTACCCCGCTTTGGTATTTATAACCAGGAAGGGGAGTGGATTATCGAAGGCATCGGTATATATCCGGATATAGAAGTGGTAGATAAACCCCACCTGGTTGCAGCCGGTAAAGATCCTTCGCTTGAAAAAGCCGTTGAAGTTCTTCTGAAAGAACTGGAAGAAAATCCACCCAAACCCTGGATAACACCCGATGATCCTGACCGCTCGAAGTGGATGGAGGTGGAGGTAGAATAGGGCGAGG
>JBHEOF010000053.1:3602-19242 GCA_046261715.1 Bacteroidales bacterium | reverse complement strand
ATGGCGAAGTCCTGAGAGCGATAACGATTCGGGATTAAGATTGAGCTATTTGTAGCCTTATCCTGAATTTTAAACATATAAGGCATATAAGGGAGTTTTTTGAAAACGAACTTTTATGCCTTTTTAATGATTGGATGAAAGTTTTAAGTGAAGTAGCAAATCTGCTTTTAAAGTCGTTTAATTAAAAGATAGAACGCAGATAACGCTGATTTTAAAACGCAGATTAAATGGATTATATCTGTGAAAATCTGCGTTGCTGTGCAACTGCGCTATCTGCGTTCCTGATATTTAATCTCTTATATAACCCTTACATGCCTTATATGGTAAAAAATTTAAATCCGGTTTCAAAAATTTATCACCATTGAAACTCCGGTGGGTGATAATTGAATCCCGGAAATAAGTTCATTGAAATTCTGCCGGTGATTGTATTGAATTCCGAATTTTACCAGATCGAACAAAAAAAGAAAGGCTCCCTGCAAAATGACGGACTGGCCATATCCTTTGAGCATATCGTGCCGTTTCTCATTTTTTCCTGCGGCATGTATCATCCAGGCACCACCTGCCATGTATAGGATATCCAGTCCGGCATTAATAAGAAAAAGGTTTTCTGACCGGATGTGTTTTCTCATCATTTCATCTGCGCCAAGCATACTTATATCTGTACCTGCAATATCGAAGAGTGCATAAACCGCAATACCGGCATTTACAATATTCCAGGCAGCATTCATCTGGTGGAAGTACTTTTTCTCACCATCATAGCGCAGCCACCCGTAAGTGCCGGTTGCCATATTGGCCAGTGCCCAGCCACCCAGAAAATACATCCCCGATTTGTTGATATCGAGACTACGGGTGTAAAATTCTTCGTAGGATTGGGCCTGCAGATAAACTAAAGAAAAAAGGAAAAATAGCAGAGTAAAAAAAATACGTTGCATAGTGCTGTAATTTGAGATTTCACACTATAAACTGCTTTTCCATGTTTTTTGTTGAATTGCTGAGATTAATTTTTCTTAAGAATAAGTTTGTTCTTGTAATATTCGGGCAAAAAAACCATCGATGATGTCGGTTATGATATTAATTACAAGTAATATTACAAACAGATTTTCATAACCCGGGATGGCAAAAGTTGAGATAAACGTCAGGCGCTACGTTTTCCAAAAATGCTACTCCCGATTCTTACCATGGTACTGCCTTCTCCAATAGCTATAGCCCAGTCATCTGACATGCCCAAAGAGCGTTGATTGAAACTATCATCATCCTGAAAGTATTTCTTCTTTATGGTGTTAAAATCAAAACGCAACTGCCTGAACTCTTTTCTGATCTTTTGTTCATCCTCTGTAAAAGTTGCCATACCCATCAGGCCTCTTATCCGAATGTTTTTCAGTTTTTTAAAGGCTTCGTTTTCAAGTATTTTAATAACTTCAGAAATATCAAAACCAAACTTCGTGTCTTCCTCAGAAATATGAATCTGCAACAGGCAGTCAATGATGCGATCATTTTTTATTGCTTCCTTATTGATGGTTTTAAGGAGCTTGAAACTATCAACGGAGTGGATAAGTTTTATAAAAGGTGCAATATATTTCACCTTGTTTGATTGCAAATGACCAATCATATGCCAGTTGATATCTTTGGGAAGAGCTTCATACTTGGGAACAAGTTCCTGGGCCTTACTCTCACCAAAAATACGATGGCCACAATTGTAAAGTTCCATGATCTCATCAACCGATTTTGTTTTACTTACAGCAACCAGCACAACATGCGCAGGAAGCTCGGTAATCAACTCATGATAATTATCTGCAATTTTACTCATAACTGTTAAATGAAGTTGTTTATCACAAAGATAAGGAATGTAGTCACCTGCATGAATGAATTCTTATTTTTTTTTCCTGCCATTAATGCATATGTTTATCTTTGCACTATGCAAGAAATGATACTGATACTGGATTTCGGCTCTCAATATACTCAGTTGATAGCCAGGCGGGTAAGAGAACTGAATGTGTATTGTGAGATACATCCTTACCATCATATTCCCGAATCACTGAAAGGTGTTAAAGGTATAATCTTATCAGGCAGCCCATCGAGTGTGCGTGACCCTGAAGGACCAAAAATTAATCTTGATCATTTTTACGGTAAGCTTCCATTGCTGGGTGTTTGTTATGGTGCTCAATATGTTGCACAACATAAGGGTGGCATGGTAGAGGCATCGGCATCCCGTGAATACGGCAGAGCTAATCTGGCATTTGTTGATAAGCATGAAGTGCTCATGGATGGTGTTGGCGATAATTCGCAGGTATGGATGTCGCATGCCGACACGATCACCCGAATACCTGATAATTTTCAGCTGATAGCAAGTTCGCATGATGTTGATGTCGCTGCCTTCAGGGATAAGGAAACACCTACTTTCGGACTTCAGTTTCACCCCGAAGTTTATCATTCTACAGATGGCCTTGCTCTGCTGAAGAATTTTGTTATTGATATTTGCCAATGCCCCCAAAACTGGACACCTGAATCTTTTGTTTCTATGACTGTTAAGGACTTGAAAAACAAGCTTGGTAATGATAAGGTGGTCCTCGGATTATCAGGAGGTGTTGATTCAAGTGTGGCAGGAGTTTTACTCAATGAATCTATTGGCAAACAACTCCATTGTATTTTTGTGGATAATGGCTTATTGCGTAAAAATGAATTTGAAGATGTGCTGGCTTCCTATGAAAATATGGGTTTGAATGTTAAGGGCGTGAGAGCGGCCGATCGTTTTTTATTAGCCCTGAAAGGAGTGAGTGATCCTGAAGAAAAAAGAAAAATAATAGGACGGGTTTTTATTGAGGTATTTGATGATGAAGCACATAAAATCAAAGATGTTAAATGGCTTGCGCAGGGCACTATTTACCCTGATGTAATTGAGTCGGTTTCAGTGAATGGACCTTCGGCGACCATTAAATCGCATCATAATGTAGGTGGGTTACCTGAATATATGAAGCTTAAGGTGGTAGAGCCGCTCAATAGTCTTTTTAAAGATGAGGTAAGAAGGGTAGGAGCAACCCTGGGTATTAACCCCAACCTTTTGAACCGTCATCCCTTTCCGGGTCCCGGCCTGGGTATCAGAATTCTTGGCGATATTACTGCAGAAAAAGTAAGGATATTGCAGGAAGTGGATCATATTTATGTTAAAGGGTTGAAAGACTGGCATCTTTATGATCAGGTGTGGCAGGCCGCCGCTATTTTGTTGCCTGTGCAGAGTGTAGGTGTAATGGGTGACGAGCGTACCTACGAAAATGTGGTTTGCCTGAGAGCTGTTGGATCAACAGATGGTATGACTGCCGACTGGTCGCATCTGCCTTATGATTTCCTTGCTAAAATGTCGAACGATATCATCAACAGGGTGAAAGGTGTGAACCGGGTTGTATATGATATCAGTTCCAAACCTCCCGCAACTATTGAGTGGGAATAAATTTGGTTACCTTTACAATATTATTTAACAATTTACGTGTTTGTCAGGTAGTTTTATGTAACCAGCTAAGATTTATTTCTTATATGGTCCTTCAGATAAACCGGTAGTATAATAACTAAAGTTTGTGAAAGTGTTGAAAAAAGCGTCTTTATTTCTTCTTATAAATATTCTTTTTATAACGGCCTGTGTTTTAAAGGCTCAGAATCAGTCACCTGAAATAACCCGATCGCAAACCATACAGGTAGTAAATGGCAAAGAATATTTCTTTCATCCGGTATTGCAGGGACAAACCTTGTTTTCAATAGCAAGGGCTTACGGCGTTACGCAGGAAGAAATTTATGAAGCCAATCCCGAGCTCAGAGATCTTGGTTTGCGTTACGATCAGATTATCAGAATACCTGTAATACAGGATATTGATTCGCAGAAAGTTACTGCAAAAGCTGTAAAAGAAACTACATGGATAGAGCACCAGGTTAAAAGAAGAGAAACGATTTATGGCATTTCTAAGCAATACGATATAAGCCAGGAAGAATTGCTCAGGAATAATCCTCAGGCAAGAACCGGCTTGAGACCCAATATGATTTTGCGGATTCCCCGACAAACGGAAAGAATCGTAACCTTCACTGAATATCGTGTTCCTGCCGGGCAAACGCTTTTTTCTTTATCCCGGGAGTTTAATGTAGATATCGAAGATCTGAAAAAATTAAATCCTGAACTCAAAGATGGCCTGAAAGCAGGCCAGGTTATCCGCATACCTGCCCAGCCTGCTCCGGAACAACAACCTCCATTTATTGTAGAACCCACACCTCCTGTTGATGATTCTGAAATGCCATTGGAGTATCAAACAGAACCCCTGGAAGTTGACCCTTATTGCGAAGATCCTGTATTAAAAGAAAGATATAATGTAGCCTTGCTGATACCATTGTATCTCGACAGGATTGATCAGGAGTTTTGGGAAACTCCTGATCCAAGGCACCCTTCTTTTGCTTTTATGCAATACTACGAAGGTATGCTCATTGCCCTGGATTCTGTAAGAAAGATGGGTGCAGATATCAGACTTACTGTGTATGATGTTTGCGATGATGCATCAAAAGCACATGCAGTACTGCGGAAAACTGAAATGGCTGATATGGATCTTATTATCGGACCATTCTTTTCAAATACTTTGGATATTGTTGCACAATATGCTATGAGAAGAAATATTCCTGTAGTTTCTCCCTTGCATTGGGAAGACAACAGACAACTGGTTTCTTATCCGAATCTTTTCCAGGCTACTCCTTCTATTCAAACCCAGATGAACGATATGGCTTATTATGTGGCACGCAACCATGCCAATGATAATATCATTCTGGTTCACAACAATCAACCAGGTGTGGCTAATAATCTTATACAGGGGTATAAAAATACTTTAAATAATGAGCTAAACTACAGGCAGTATTACCGCGACAGCGTTAATCTTGCCCGGGTAGACGGATATTTTCTGAATGGGGTGTATGTAGGTGAGCGACTTACCAATGTTTATGTGCTTAACGATTCATTGCTGCAGGCACGTGAGAGCAACGGAGGTAGAAGTCTTTTCCGGCAATACATGCAAAGAGATAACATGAAAGAGGTTATTTTTATGCATGATGGGATGGATAGTTTGAAGATTTTGATGGACACCAACCGAAGGAATATACTCATCAGCCCTATAGGCGGTGAAGCACTTATTTCTAATTATACCCGTCAATTAAACCAGCTACGCGATACATTTGATATTACTTTATATGGAGTTCCCCAATGGCGCGATTACAAATCGTTGGATTACCGTTATTTGCAAAACCTGGACACGCATATTTTCACACCGGATTTCATTGATTACGAAAAATCCTATAACATTGATTTTATAAGAAAGTACAGGAAGAGAAACCATATAGAGCCCGATCGTATGGCTTTCCGTGCAGTTCATACAGGTATGTTTTTCTTTTCGGCACTTATGCAGTATGGTGTGGATTTTCATCGATGCATACCGCTTATCAATAAGGAAAGATCTCCCAGAAGTCCCTTTGCATTTTTCCATGCAAATGGCGAAAACAGCGGATGGGAGAATAAATTTGTTTACATTTTCAAATACGAGAATTACCGTTTGAAAAATGTAAAAGAGCCGGATATTCATGCAACCCGGCTCGATTAGGAGTTTTCTTAAATCAGTTTTGCTTATCTCAAATCAATCACATCGGCATCTTCAGGAAAATCAGACCTGTTATATTCAAACAGGCGGTCGCTTAATTCATGATTAAACTTTGTATTGTCGAGTGTGTACGTATAAGTGCCTCCGTGTCGATCGTATGCTGTAGTGTAAACCAACATCTGATCTGATGCATTCAGAGCTATTCGGTATTTAAAAAAAGATTGTGGAGTATTGGGCACCACATCAATGATATCCACAGTTTTTCCGTTAAAGGTTTCCTGGCGCACAAACCGCCCCTCGTAATCATCCCCGAAATTATCAAGCAATGCAGTAGGAGTAAGTCCACCTTCCATGTTTTCAACATAGTTGATTTGAATTTCGTACATATCATCAATATAATTCCATACTGTTTCACCATCAGAAAGGAATATATTATCACCGAGGGTCATTTTGTATTTATCTGCTTTTGAATAAACTTTACCCGACATGGTTTCTTCAATATCCATAGAAGCGTTTTCCATTTTATAAGTAAAATCAACTTCCATGGTACGAAAACTCTTAAGCTTATTACTGGCTTTGGTAAGCAGTTCATTAGCCATTTCTTCAGCCCGGGGCTGGTGAGCGTTTTGAGCGAACAGAGTAACAGTAAAAAAGAGAGCTGTTATGGGAAGAATTTTTTTTATCATTTTATTTACATTGTTAAAGTTTATGAGTTATTTCTCAAAATCTGTTCCAAAGTCATTTCATCTTTTATTTTTACTTCGCGGGCCTTGCTGCCTTCAAATGGGCCTACAATACCTGCTGCTTCAAGCTGGTCAATAATTCTACCTGCCCTGTTATACCCCAGTTTAAGTTTACGTTGCAGCAGCGATGTTGAGCCTTGTTGTGTTGCAACTATTACTCTTGCAGCGTCTTCGAACAAATCATCGCGTTCAGATGGATCAAATTCTTCCAGATCACCACTTTCTTCATCGGCATATTCAGGCAGATTGAAAGCATCGGCATAAGCCCTCTGCGAACCAATATATTCGGTTATTTTTTCAATTTCCGGCGTATCAATAAAAGCGCATTGAAGTCGAAGCAGATCACTGCCTGTAGAAAGGAGCATGTCGCCACGACCGATCAGCTGATCTGCTCCTCCTGTATCAAGTATTGTGCGTGAGTCAATTTTTGATGTAACCCTGAATGCTACCCTTGCCGGGAAATTGGCTTTGATCATCCCGGTAATAATATTTACCGACGGCCGTTGTGTGGCTATTATAAGATGTATTCCTACAGCGCGCGCAAGCTGTGCCAACCGTGCAATGGGTAGTTCAAGCTCTTTACCTGCGGTCATAATAAGATCGGCAAACTCATCAATCACAAGGATAATGTAAGGCATAAACTTGTGACCTTCTTCGGGATTTAGCCTCCGGCTAATAAATTTGACATTGTATTCTTTGATATTTCTTACCTGTGCATCCTTTAGAAAATCATACCGGTGATCCATTTCGATACAAAGAGAATTAAGGGTTCTTACCACTTTACGTGTATCGGTAATAATGGCTTCTTCCGAATCAGGTAATTTGGCCAGGTAATGTCTTTCAATTTTTGAAAAAAGATTCAGTTCAACTTTCTTGGGGTCAACCAGCACAAACTTCACATAAGCTGGGTGCTTTTTGTAAAGGATAGATGCCAGTATGGCATTTAATCCTACTGATTTACCTTGTCCGGTAGCACCTGCCATGAGCAAATGCGGCATTTTGGTAAGATCGGCAATGAAGGTTTCATTGGCAATGGTTTTTCCCAGTCCGATAGGAAGTTCAAACGTTGACTTCTGGAATTTTTCACTGGTCAGTATGCTCTTCATAGAAACGATCTCAGGTTTGCTGTTGGGAACTTCAATACCTATAGTTCCACGTCCGGGTATGGGTGCAATAATTCTTATGCCCAGTGCCGAAAGACTGAGAGCTATATCATCTTCCAGGTTTCTGATCTTGCTGATCCTTACTCCCGCAGCCGGCACAATTTCATACAATGTAACCGTAGGACCTATTGTTGCCTTTATTTTGTCAATCTGTATGGAGTAATTTTTAAGGGTATCAAGAATCTTATTTTTATTGGCCTCCAGTTCTTCTTTATCTACACGAATGGTACTTGCTCCGTAATCATCGAGAAGATCGAGTGGGGGCAATTTGTAATGTGGCAGGTCAAGGGTGGGGTCAAAATCACCCAGTTCGTCCAGCTTTTCTTCAGCTGTTTTTCCGGTTGAAGGATCATCAATTGCCTGGTAGTTGCTGTTGCTTATTTTACTGTCATCAGCTATTTCAATCTCAAAATCAGTTTTATGACTTTCTGTTTCTTCGTTCTCCTTGTTTTTTCCATTCCCGTTTTCTGCCAAATCATATTCGAAAAATTCATCATTTTCCCCGGTTGTTCCATCTTTCTCCCTTAATCGCTGTAAGATTGAAAATTCAGAATCCATTTCATCCTCCTGTTCATCCTGAGTTTCCCTGGTATCATCATCCGTTTTTTCGGAATAATTGTCAATAACTTCGCCGGAGTTGTCTTTTTCCTTATCATCCTGCTCATCATTAGCTGCTTTTCTTCTCCAGCCCAGTTTATCCATAAACATGCGGTAATGGTAGGTATTGATATTGAATACAATGATCAGAAAACTGGCCATTGCAAAAAGAATAATAAACCCGGTTCCTACCTTTCCTAATATACCGTTAAGCCATACATTGCTCTGATATCCGAAGGTTCCGCCAAGCAACAAACCTTCTCCATGCGTAAAAATGAAACCAAATGCTACTGAAAGCCAAACTATCATAAAGAAACTGTAGCGAATGGTTTTCCATAAAGGAAGTAAAGAGAAACGGGTAAGAAGTTTAAATCCTGTTATAAAAAACAAGAGTGTGAACAAAAAGGAAGATACTCCAAACCATTTTTTAATAAAAAGATGCGCTGTAATAGCCCCAAGCCTGCCCATAGAGTTTTGCGCCTGTATTTCGGTATCGGCAAGTAACTCGATATCAAAAGTGCGATCATTGATCATACTATCATCACTCTTCCAGTTTACAAGATAAGAACCGAAAGACAAAAACAGGTACAGGGAAATTATGATCAGGAGCAAACCGAATATTTTTCGCCAACGCTGATCCTTAAAGGATACAAAGAATTTTTTCAAAGAAAACTCATTATTCTTTAAGTCATCTTTTTTGGCTTTTTTGCCTTCAGATTTTGGTTTAAATGTATTTTTTGGAGGATTGTTGTTCTTTTTGCGCATTGTTTCCCGGCGTTACTTTTCTGAAACGCAAAATTAGCAAAACTATTGCAAAATTGTATGGTTGATTACAGATAGAATCACTACAACTTTTTTATTGTCTTTTCAGGTGTTATGGCATTGGTTATGATGTAATTCCTTCTTCTCCCAAGGTTAATTTATGTATCTTTGCACATCTTTTAAAGCACTATTATTACATGGGTAGAATAATGGCACTGGATTATGGTCAGAAACGGGTAGGAATAGCCGTAACTGATGAAAGCCGTATTATTGCCAACGGCCTGGCAACTTTGCATGTAAAGGATGTAATGAATTTTTTAAAAGACTATGTATTACGTGAAAAAGTAGATTGTATTGTTGTAGGAGAACCCCGCGATATGAAAAATAAAGCATCTGATGCATCACGTTACATAGAGCCGTTTGTCAAACACCTGAGGAAACAATTTCCTGCAATTCTTGTTGACAGGATGGACGAAAGATTCACTTCCCGTATGGCATTTCAAACTATGATTGATGCCGGTTTGGGGAAGAAAGATCGCCGCAACAAAGAACTGGTTGATACCATTAGTGCTACCATAATTTTGCAGTCATATCTTGAATTCAAGTCACATGAATCATCACGAAATTGACAATTTTTTCATAAAAGTAATAAGTAATGATACTTCCTGTTGTAGGATATGGTAACCCGGTTTTGAAAAAGAAGGCCGGTGAAATAGATCAGAGTTATCCAAACCTGAAAGAACTTATTGATGATATGTGGGAAACCATGTACAATGCCAGTGGTGTTGGCCTGGCTGCTCCACAGATTGGAAAATCCATCAGGCTTTTTATGATTGATGCCGGTCCATTTGAAGATGAAGATCCTGATTTGAAGGATTTTAAAAAAGTTTTTATCAATGCACGCATCATTGAAGAAAATGGAGAAGAGTGGCTGTTTAATGAGGGATGTCTTAGTTTTCCTGATTTGAGAGAAGATGTATTACGCAAACCCAAAATTAAAATTCAGTATCAGGATGAGAATTTTGAGAACCACGAAGAAGAATATGAAGGTATTGCAGCGCGTATTATTCAACATGAATACGATCATATTGAAGGTATAGTATTTGTTGATCGTATATCGCCCCTGAAACGTCGTCTTATCAGGAATAAACTTACCAATATTATTAAAGGAGCAGTAAATCCTGCCTATAAAATGAAGTTTGCCCAGCGTAAATAAGTTTAGTTTTCCAAATAATCAGATGAACTGCTGACATGCAATATTTTACCCATACTTTATCCAATGGAATAAGGTTGGTTCATAAACCTGTTGACTCACTGGTAGCACATTGTGGTATAACTATAAATACCGGATCGCGTGATGAAATGCCACCTGAGCAAGGTATGGCCCATTTTATTGAACACCTGATCTTTAAGGGTACCCGAAAAAGAAAAGCTTATCATGTGCTCAGTCATATGGAAAACGTGGGTGGCGAAATAAATGCATATACTGGCAAGGAAGATACCTGCATTTATGCTTCTTTTATGCACATTCATTACGGGCGGTGCCTTGATCTGATATCTGATATTGTTTTTTCTTCAGCTTTTCCTGAGAAAGAGATTATAAAAGAAAAAGATGTGATCATTGATGAGATCAACTCATACAAAGACAGCCCGGGAGAGCAGATTTTTGATGACTTTGACAGTTTGGTTTACAAAGGCCATCCTCTTGGCAGCAATATACTTGGAACACCCCGACATTTGAAAAAATTTCAAAGAAACCACATTCTTCAGTTTCTTGAACGAAATTATGTTGCTTCAGAGATGGTTATATCTTCTGTAGGAAAAATTGAATTTAAAAAACTCATAAAACTTGCAGAGCGATATTTTGGTCATATACCCGCTACACACAGGTCGGCTCCCCGCCGGCAATTTACCGGCTATCAGGCAGAAACAAAGCTTGTAAAACGAAGGAATCATCAGGTGCATTGTGTTATCGGTAATGAAGCTTACAGTGTTGATGATGAAAAAAAGATGGCTTTGGTTCTTCTTAACAACATACTTGGCGGCCCGGGGCTCAATTCAAGACTCAATCTGGCTGTACGTGAAAAATATGGTCTTTGCTATAATATTGAAAGTCACTATCAGCCCTACTCTGATACCGGAATTTTCAGTATTTATCTGGGTACTGATATTGAGTTTATTGATAAAGCAATATCACTTGTGCAACGTGAGTTAAATCGTTTAAGAGAGAGTAGACTGGGGAGTTTACAATTAAAAAGAGCTAAGCAACAGCTGCAGGGACAGGTAGCCATTTCTTTTGAATCCAATGTAAATGAAATGTTGTCGATTGGTAAAAGTATTATTCTTTATAATAAAATTGATACCCTTGAACAGATCAATCAGAAAGTCGAAAAGGTTCATGCAAACGAACTTCTCGAAGTGGCCAATGAAGTATTGGATCCGGCAAGCCTCAGCATGCTTATGTATAAACCCAGGTAATTGTCCGGTAATAATAAAATGTTTTGTTTTCCCCGGGTAAATTCATTAAAACATATTAAAAAAGAAACATTAACAATGAATATCATACATCCTGAAATAGAAAATTATGCCCGGTTGCATACTTCTGCTGAGAGTAAAGTATTACAAAGGCTTAATCGCGAAACACATGCCAAGATCCTTCGTCCGCGCATGCTATCGGGGCACATGCAGGGAAAACTGCTCGAGATGATCAGCCATATGATACAACCCGAAAAAATTGTTGAAATAGGAACTTATACAGGATATTCAGCAATTTGTCTTACCGGTGGATTAAAACCGTCAGGGAAACTTATTACCATTGATCATAACCCTGAACTCGAAGATTTTACACGTGGTTTTTTTGATGAAGCCGGAGTTACTGACTCTGTTGAATATATCATAGGCGAGGCACTTGATATACTACCCGGTATTACCGGGCCGGTTGATCTTGCTTTTATTGATGCTGACAAAGAAAACTATCATCTTTACTACGAAATGATAATAAAAATCATGCGCCCAGGAGGTATAATACTGGCAGATAATGTATTGTGGAGTGGTAAGGTGCTTTCAGAAGCTGATGCCAGTGGCGACATTGAGGCAGAATCCTTGGTTGCTTTCAATGAAAAAATTCAGAATGATAAACGGGTTGAAAATGTATTGCTTCCATTCCGTGACGGACTTACTATCATAAGAAAACTCTGATTAGAATGGCCCTGCCTGTTACTTTCGATTTCAATTTCAATTGATTGCTTTATAAAGGCCAGAAAACAGGAAGAAGTAAGAGAACAATTATCATTATAAAAAGGGTAAGAGGAGCACCCACTTTCAAAAAGTCAATAAATCTGTATCCTCCGGGTCCCATAACCAAAAGATTGGCGGCATGAGAAACCGGACTCATAAAGGTACCGGCTGCAGCAATAGCCAGTGATATCATCATACTATGAGGTGATATGCTGAAACTTTCAGCTGCCTGTAAAACCACCGGCGACATTATAACAACAAGAGCCGGTGGAGGGATTGCCAGTGCAGATATTGCTGTAACAATGTACAAACCGGAGATTATTCCCCACGGACCCAGTTGACCAAAAATACTTATTGCCCATTCTGTTAATAATGCAGCTGCTCCTGTATCCTGCATTGCCGCTCCAAGAGGCAACAAACCTGCAATCAAAAAAACCGATCGCCATTCTACCGAACGATATGCTTCTTCCATTTTAATGCATCCGGTAAGTACCATTGCAATTACTCCAAATACCGATGATATTGCAATAGGTAATAATCCAAGTATAACAGGTAAAAGCACTCCTATCATTATCAGGAGTGAAATCATTGCTTTTTTAGGTCGAATAGGACGTTGTTTACTTTCGGTAAGTACAATAAGGTCGGGATCAATTGACAGTTTGTCAATTTTTTCTCTCTGGCCGTATAGCAATAATGCTTCTCCAAACCTAAGTGGTATATTATGAAGGTTGGTGCGATATGCTTTACCCTCGCGCCATATTGCCAATACGGTAAGGCCATATTTACTGCGGAAATCAACTTCGCGTAAAGTTTTTCCCTCAAGCCCCGATCGTGGAGCAAGCACAACCTCAGTAAGTTGTATATCCTCCGATTCCAGTTCCTGTGTACTGGTATCTTCTTCATTGATCTCCAGGTCTTTTAATCCGCGTACAATAGGAATATCATTTACATTGCATTTGATCAGGAGTTGATCACCCGGTCCGAATTTTTCATTGGGTTGTGGAATATGAAACGCATTATTTTTTTCAATTACAGCAATTATAGTTAAACCCAATACATTACCTGTTTCGTTTTCGGCATGAGCTTTCTCAAATGATTCAGCATCATCAGAAATCTCCATTACGAACAAAGCATCCTGAAGTTCGTATTCATTTAGCAGTTTTTCTTTATTAACTTTTTCAAAACCTGAAATAATTCCTTTAGCCTGAAGCTCTTCCAGCTGTTTTGAATCACCCTGAAGAAGTAAAGTATCTGATTCTTTAAAGCGATATTCGCGCAAACGCGATCTTTTTACATTTCCTGATGTTTTTACAGAAATTAAATGAATATCAAGTTTTGATAAAAAATCTTTTTCAACAAGATTTTTTCCTTGTAAAACAGAGTCACCAGGGATATCAGCTTCAAATATCTTCAGATCCCTGCCAAGCAGTTCTCTGATGTAAGGTTTATTCTCACTTTGAGGAAAAATGATATTCCAGTTTTTAAGTGTTTTGATATCATTCAGTTTACCCAGCACAAAAAGCTTGTCATTGGCCTGAATTCTGGTTTGGGGCCCGGGATCAAGCAAAATGTTGTTGTTTCTTTTTATGGAAAGAACATTTACTCCCAGTGCAGCTCTCAACCGGCTTTCTTTAAGGGTTTTTCCTACCAGGTATGAATCAGGTTTGATTTTAATGGTAAATGTTCTTTGGTTAAGAGCATAAGATACAGGGATTTCATTATTACTGGTTCCGGTTTTTCTAAGAATATCGTATCGTGGAAGCAATTTTTTACCCACCAAAGCCATAAAAAGGATACCTCCTAACATTGCACCAAGTCCTACAGGAGTGAAGTCAAATAAACTAAGGGGTTCATATCCGTTGTTCTCAAGGGCGAAACTTATCAAAAGGTTGGGGGGAGTACCTATCAGAGTGGTAAAACCACCCAGGTGACAACCAAAAACCAGTGGAATTAATAAACGTGATGGTGGTTTACCTGTAGAACGGGCAAGGTCCATAACCACCGGCAGCATAAGGGCTGCGACGCCAATATTGTTTATAAAACCCGAGAAAAATCCGGATGTAAGCATAATAACAGCAATCATTTTTATTTCGCTGCTTCCTGTAAGATATAGCAATTGCCGGCTTATAATACGCGCTACACCTGTTTGGTATAATGCTGCACTGAGTATAAACATTGACCATACCGTTATTACAGCAGGATTGCTGAAGCCCGAGAGAGCCTCGGTATAAGATATCAGACCGGTTACTGTTAACACACCCATTACAAGAAGTGCTGTAAGATCCATTCTTATCCAACCGGTAAGAAAAAGCACGAGGGCAGATATTAGTACAAAGAAAACAGTTAGTATCTCAGGGGTCATGAAGTATGATCTTTAGAATAATATTTTATTTTTTCGGCTACTTCATCCATTAGCCACATAGGTGTGGATGTAGCTCCGCAAACTCCTGTTTTTTTTACGTTTTCAAACCATTCTTTTTTTATTTCATCCTTTTCTGAAACGAAATAAGAATTTGGGTTGTTTTCACGGCATATTTCAAAAAGATACTTTCCATTCGAACTTTTTTTACCACTGACAAAAATTATTATGTCATGTTTTCTTGCAAATTCAGCCAGATGGGGGCCTCTGTTTGATACCTGCCCGCATATGCTTTTAAAAACTTTCAGATCTTTATCAGGATTGCAGTTATGCTGTTGCATTTTATTGCGGATAAGATCAATCAGCTTATCATATTGTTCTTTATTCTGGGTGGTTTGGCTATAAAGGTTTATGGGTTTCGAAAAATCTATTTTCTCAATATTGTTAAAATCTTTTCCAATGATAACAGCATTATTACCGGTTTGTCCGGCAAGGCCATTTACCTCAGCATGCCCCTCTTTCCCAAAAATTACAACCTGTCCATTTCCGGATTGGATTTCATCATATCCTTTTTTGATCTTGTGTTGGAGTTTCAGCACTACAGGGCAGGAAGCATCAATGATATCAATATGATTTTCACGTGCAATACGATAGGTTTCGGGGGGTTCGCCGTGAGCCCTTATCAGTACACGAGTGTTAAAAAGCTTTTTTAGATCTGAATGGTTGATAATGATCAAACCTTTCTTCTTCAATCTCTCAACTTCTTTATTATTGTGAACAATATCACCCAGACAAAACAAGCTTCCGTAACGATCGAGATATTCTTCAGCAATATTGATGGCATTGATTACCCCGAAACAAAATCCTGATCGCTTATCAATGTTTATTTCCATGTTGTAGTTATTGCGGGATACTTGGTACTTCTTTACTGCCGAAGAGCAATCTGTCGAGGTTTGTGGAAATAGAAAAATGATTGGGTGCTCCGGCCAGATGATAATGCGATCTGCCGTATTGAAACATAAAATGAGATATTTTTATTCCTATTCCCCAGGAAAGTCCAACTGTTGATAACCTTGAATCTACTCCCATTTCCTGTCTTCTACGGTAGTTGTAGCCGATGCCCACAATAAAGTTTTCGGTTGGCAGGAATTCCATACCAAATAC
>JBHEOF010000053.1:0-3520 GCA_046261715.1 Bacteroidales bacterium | reverse complement strand
TTAAAAGTTTATCACCAATTTCACTTAATCTTTCCTGTGAAGTTGCATTATTTGCATCGAAAGAAGAAAAAATAGGTTCACGGGTAACAGGGTCTTCATAAGTAAGGTCAAATCTTTGAAGATTATGTGCAACAAAAGAAAATCTTAACGGAGCGTTTATCAGCTTTTTGGAAATTCCGAATACTACTTCAAAAGGGAGAGGTTCTCTTTCGCTGTAAAAGGTTGTTATCTGTCGGCCGATGTTGCGAAAAACAAGAGCCGATGCAATCATTCTTTCCTCATCGGTATAAGCAACAGATACATCCGCCGCCAAACCAAAAGACGAATACTGCTCCAAAACAGAATTGATTGCTTTTATATTACTGCCAATACTGAAATTATTGTTTAATGCACGGCCCCATCCAAGACTGACAACATATTCACTTGCAGAAAACTCACCGTAGGTGATACCGAACTCATCAGCATCTGTAAAATTGCCATAATTGATGTAGGATATGCCCAGGGTAAGAGTCCCTATCTTGTTAAATCCCCTTGAGAAAGCAGCGGTTCCGTAATTAATGTCGCCAAAATAGTCTACAAAATTAAGTGATATCTGATTGTTGATTTCAGAATTTATTAGGGAAGGAAAATAAAGTGCCATGCCCAAATCATTATCCAGTGCAGGCACAGCATATCCTCCTAGTGCGGTTATACGGGCAGTTGCCGGAAGGTTGACAAATTCATAAACCCGGCCGCTCTGGGCCTGGGCATTTACCGGTTTTGTTTCAAACTGGACAATTAAAAAGAATAATGAGGATATAAACAGAAGATAATTTGTATTTTTCACAGATCAGGATTTACTTTACAGGAATATTCACTACATGAAAACGATCGGCAAAATGTAATATTGTTAAAGTACAATTGGCATTATACACAAAAATACCAACAAATTATAGTATACAAAGTTTTATCATTCCAGCATGGATGTTTCAGGCAATATAACCCGGGTTTTAATGCTTAGAACCGGAATGGATGATTGGTTTACCATTTGCTGGGCATATGTGCCCATAATAACAGATTGACTTGAAAATTCCTGCTCTGTCATAATAGCTATCATGTCGGCATTTCTCTTTTCAGCATAATCAATGGTTGCCTTGGTAATATTATCGCAAACAACTTTTTCGTTGATATGCCGGAGACCTGATTTAACTACCATTGAAAGTGCTTCTTTTGTATTGTTCTCTACCCTTTCTTCTATATTTTTTAGTTTAGAACTAAATAGCGACAATACATTTATCTGAGCTTTGAAATGTTTCGCAAATTCCAGTGTTGAAGCTACTTTTTGAACAGTTTCAATGGTACTGTCAATAGGAAGAACAATCTTTTCAACAGGTGCAGGTTTTATTTTGAAGTTCTTTTTTATGGTAATAACCGGCTTATTGGCATGTGCAATTACTTTTATGGCGTTATTCCCAACCCAGAATTCTTCAAATCCCGACATACCATGGGCTCCCACGACAATCAGCCAGGCTTCTGTATATTTTGCCAGGTTGGTTATTTCTTCGTAGATCTTACCATCCAGAATTTTATATGTTATTTTTCCCGTTATAGAGTTTTCATATTTTTTAATAAGTTTTTGAAATCCTTTTTCAGCGCTGGTAGGTCTTCCCTTGCTTCCTTCAGGTAATATTGTATCAATATCCCTTGCTTTGCTTACATATACCAGTTTAAGGTTGTGTCCGGTTTTGGATGCCAGGCCAAGTGCATATTCAAATGCATTTATCGATGATTTAGAAAAATCAATTCCTACAATTATATTATTCATGACTGTGCTTTTTGTGGTTTTTATGCCACTAAAGTAAGAAAATATTACGATAAAAGGAAGATTAATTATTGCAGATAAAAATTAATATGATCCTCATGACTACCAGAGTAGTAATTGTATTTATATTTTAGTAACCGGATGGTTTAATAAACTCATTGTGTAGTTTGAGCAATTGCGGAATTAAAAGACAAGAGTTATCGTTGGTGATGATGTAATCGGCAAGTTTTGTTTTTTGTTTTTGAGACATTTGATTCTCTAATCTCTGTAATACCTGTTTGCGTGTTATTGAATCGCGTTTTATAACACGTTCAACAAGCAAATCTTCAGGGGCATAAACAAGGATTGTTTTATCGAAATACTTATAAGCTCCTGTTTCAAAAACAATTGCAGCTTCCTCTATGCAATAGGGTTGATCTTCCTGCTCCTTTACCCAATTATTGAATTTATCGCGTACTTTTGGATGAATAAATGCATTAATTTTTTCCAGGTTTTCCTTATTGCTGAAAATTATTTCAGCCAGTCTTTTTTTATTTAGTTCTCCTTTATTATTGAGTACATCATAGCCAAAGAGTATGGCCAGTTTTTCTAAAATAACAGGATCATCATATAGTTTTTTGGCTTCACGATCAGCATAGAAAACGGGTACTCTTAAAGTCTCAAAGAACCTGCTTATAAGGGTTTTACCGCTTCCTATATTTCCTGTAACAGCAATTTTCAGCATGGATTTTATTGCCTTTTGATCCAGATATACTCAACTTCAGCAGGTCTGATTCTCAAGATATCAACGAGTGCAGGTTTTTCACGAATTTCAACTGTGAGCCTGTATCTGTCGACATTAAGAGTATCGGGGCAGTTTACAAAAGCACTAAACATATCGGGAGTTATTGCACTGTCATCCTTTAGAGCAACCAGATAATGTACATCCACCTGATCAGGAAAAAGTAAAAGATCATCGGGGTTAACCCGTGAGTTCCATGTACAATCAACTGCAACAGGTAAGCTCACCGTTGTTTCGGTAAATTCTTCCACAGGTATAAATACATCTGTGTCAATTTCCGATAAACTAATCTGATGAGTTTTCCAGGGGTTTTCGAGCCTGACAGTTTTGTTTATGTTTTCATCTACGGATGTAGCAGTTAGTTTCTCAGTAGTAATATAATCTATGGAGTCAGATAGAGTTATTGGCCCAAAAACAGTTACTGAATCGGGCGATAAGGTCGGAATATCGTAAATCCTGAAACCCTTTCGCAATTGCAAATCCCGCTCTAATTTTATCGGTACTTTCTTAGAAAAAGTATCTATGGTATAAAAAAATATGGTATCCGGATGAACACTTAATGCCGAACGGGGAATATCGCTGATAACTGAAAATCTTGTTTGTGCCTGGGGTGCAGTAAAAAAATATACAATGTTACCATTATTGCGTCTTAATTGTTGCAATGCGCTAAAGTCGGTTTCAAAGGTTTCTACCCTTCTCATCAATCCTGAAGATAATAGCTTTACTCCTGTTGATTTAACGTTTACAACAAATATGCTGTCGCTCTTACCGGTAATAATAACATCTGGCGGTGTATTTATTACTTCAATCTTTACAGGAACAATTGCCGCACTTTCCCGGGAAAGTTTTATGAACAGCCATGATATAAAGCTAAATACCAGACAAAGCAGGAAGATAAATGCTTTACGCCTGATTTCAGGTTTTTTTCTGATATTTTG
>JBHEOF010000052.1:3222-20074 GCA_046261715.1 Bacteroidales bacterium | reverse complement strand
GGTCTAATACCTTCCATGGAAAATCTTAAACCTGCCAGTCCACCCCTCCGGCTTTGACCTTCTTTCAGACATAATTCATATGTTTCACTCTCAAAAACCAACATACCATCAATGTAAAAACCAATTGCGTATGTCCAGTTAACCGCTGAATCATTCTGATTGGTGACCCTGATATTCAGAACTGCATCGCTTTCTTTGTCAAAAACCGATGCCCTTTGCCAGCGATACATGATCTCCATGTCTTCTTCATTATCAAACCTGGTATAACCGCGCTGGGCTTCTACGGTAAGGGATACCAGAGAGATAACTATTGCTGCCAGAAAATAATAGATTGTTGTCTTCATTATTCAAAAATTTTATTTTTTATTTACTTTGGAATTGCATCCCTGATGTTTTAACTACAAATGCTTGAGTTTATAACGAAAATACTCTTCTATTTCATGTTCATCAGCAAAAGGCTGAGATAGAATGATTTCTGCAGCCGGGTAATACTCTTTCATATTCCGGCAAACTTTGATTTTATCAAAATATTGCATCCCTTGTTCAAATAACCCACTCATATAATACCAGATAGCTTTCAAAAAACCCAATTGTCTCAATTGTTGGGGGATACGCTCCAGGGATATCTGAATAATTTCGTTATGAAAACTTCTGATTTTACTTCTCATTATATCTTCTGAAAGCACAATACCTTTCATTTGTGCTGCCAGGAAAGGATTGATCAATGCTCCGCGTCCGATCATCCAGTGGTTAATTTCGGGAAACCGCTCCTGTAGTTCCCTGAATCGTCCGGCATGATAGATATCGCCGTTATATGCTACAGGTATTCTGCTCTCTTTCATTACATATTCAAATCCATCCAGATTTACTTCTCCTCTGTAAAGCTGAGTTCCGATCCTGGGGTGAATGATCAGTTCATGGATGGGATATTCATTAAAAATATAAATCAGCGCAGGTAGCTCTTCGTGAGATTTATACCCCAAACGGGTTTTTATGGAAAGCTTTACGGGAATTTCGGGCATGATCCGGTCGAGCATTTCTCTGATCTCATCTTTGTAGGGCAGGATGCCACAACCTCGCTTTTTATTGGCCAATCGTGAAAACGGGCAGCCCATATTCCAGTTGATCTGGCTGTAACCTTCTTCTTTCAGGAACTTTGATGCAGCAATTATTTCAGCCGAATCATTACTCAATAATTGGGGAATCGTTTCAATGACATTATCATCCCCGGGTAGCATATCTCTGAACTTTACCGGGTTCAGCTTTTCCGGATGTACCCCGGAAACAAAGGGCGTGTAAACACAATCCAACCCCGGGAAATGCCGTGCATAAGCATTCCTGTAATCTCTGCTGGTAATACCCTGAAAGGGTGCAAGGGAAATACGGACGGACATCGTGAGCTTTATAAATTAAGTTGCAAAATTACAATTCTAATGGCATTTTCACGGGGTTAAAGTAAAATGGTTAATTTTATCATTTGAAAAACGAATTCTACCCTATACATGCGAACTGAAAAAGATTTTATTGGTGAGTTAATCATGCCTGAAGAAGTTCTTTATGGCATACATGCATTACGTGCATCGCGAAATTTCAGCAATAATACTCCTTTCCCGAAAGAATGGTATCAGGCCGTTGGTCAGGTAAAACAGGCATGCTACCAGACAGCCATCTCTTTTATTCAGGCTGCCGCACAAAAATATCCTGACAAACCCCTGCCGGCAGGTTGCCAAAACCCGGAAGTGATAAAATTACTCGAAGAAACCGCATCGGAAGTAGCAATTGGCGAGTATTTTGAGCATTTTATCGTTCCCGCATTGCAGGGCGGTGCCGGTACTGCCATCAATATGAATGTGAATGAGATCATTGCCAATGCAAGCCTTATTAAGAAAGGGCATAAACCCGGACAATATGAGCACATTGATCCGTTCATCCATGCCAATATTTTCCAGTCTACAAATGATGTCATTCCTACTGCTCTGAAAATATCTGTCATGAAACAGCTCAATCTGCTTGAACAGAATATCAATGAGCTACGGTCGGCATTTGAGAAGCACGAAAGCGCCAACAACAGTAGTCTGCGTATTGCTTATACACAAATGCAGCAGGCTGTTCCTTCATCATTCGGAATGTTGTTCAGTGCCTGGTCTGATGCGCTTTCGCGCGACTGGTGGAGAGTTTCAAAATGTTTTGAACGAATCAAGGTGGTAAATTTGGGTGGTGGTGCTACTGGCACCGGTATGGCCATACCCAGGTATTTTGCCATGGAAGTGGTACATAAATTACGGGATATTACCCATCTGCCAATTACACGAAGTGAAAATCATACCGATACCACACAAAATCTGGATTCACTGGTTGAGGTCCATGCCATTATGAAGGCACATGCAGTTAACCTGGAAAAAATTTCTTCAGACCTGCGTTTGCTGGGTTCCGATATTATGGGTCAGTATGAAATAAAACTTCCACAGAAACAAACCGGAAGCAGTATAATGCCCGGTAAGGTGAATCCCGTAATTAACGAGTTTGTTATCAGCTGTGCCCATAAGGTATATGCCAATGATATGCTTATCAGTAACCTTTGCGGACAAGGCAGTCTTGAACTGAATGCATATCTTCCCCTTATCGGGAATGCCATGCTGGAAAGCCTGCATTTGCTGATTAAGGCTGATGAGAGCATGCTTAACAATCTGTTAGCCGGATTGCAGGTGCAATCGCACACAGCCCATGAAAAATTAATGCACAGTCCGGCAATAACCACAGCACTTTTACCGCTTATTGGTTATGAGAAAGCATCAGAGCTGGCTCAACTTATGAAAGCCAAAGAAATAAACATAACCCAGGCAAACGAAAAGCTTGGTATTCTCGAACCCGAAAAACTGGAAAAAGCCCTGCTACCTGAGAATTTGTTAAAACTTGGATATTCGTTGAATGATTTGTAGGTTGGGTTAGTGTGTGTTATTGAGTTATTGGTTAATAAGTTATTAAGTTAGTGGGAAAGGGAGCAATGGGTGACAATATGT
The DNA here is from genome assembly GCA_046261715.1 of Bacteroidales bacterium. GTDB lineage: Bacteria > Bacteroidota > Bacteroidia > Bacteroidales > UBA7960 > SKVR01. Next base: position 17,054 of record JBHEOF010000052.1, on the reverse strand, counting down.
GTTTATTGAAAATTATTTATATTGGCAGAAAAACTTTGTGTTCATTGCGCAATCCTTGCGACCCGTGCGGTTCCAAAAATCTTTAATCAAAAATCTAAAATTAGTTTAATGTCCAAAGGAAAAGAAAGCAAACCCCACATAGGCATATTCGGCCGGCGAAACCATGGTAAAAGCTCTTTTATCAATGCCATTGCAGGCCAGGAAATCGCCATCGTATCAGATGTTGCCGGTACTACCACCGATCCGGTAAAAAAATCCATGGAGATATCCGGTATTGGTCCGGTGATTCTGGTTGATACTGCCGGGATTGATGATGAAGGCGATCTGGGGCAAAAACGTATTGCCCGATCAATGGCTGCTTTGAAAACAGTGGATCTGGCCGTGCTAATCATTACACAAAACAATTTCGGAAATTTTGAAGAAGAACTTATCAGGGATTTCAGGGACTACGACATCCCTTTTATTATCCTGCACAACAAGGCAGATATTGAGCCCTTAAATCCTAAAACCCGGGAGCTGCTTTCCGAAACATACAAAGCACCTTTGCTTGATTTTTCTTCCCTGCAGCCTGACAATAAAGAACAGGTAATTCAGGCAATGCGCGATACCATCCCTCCTACAGCTTACAGAAAAGCAAGTTTGCTGGGTGATCTGCTTTCCTATGGCGACCTTGTGCTGCTTATAACACCTATCGATATTGAAGCACCGGAGGGCAGACTTATTCTGCCACAAGTACAGGCAATCAGGGATATTTTAGACAATGATTGTGTATGTGTAGTGGCCAAGGAAAAAGAAGTGGACTCACTGATGCGGGTTCTCAATCCCAGGCCCAGTCTTGTGGTTACCGACAGTCAGGTTTTTCTGAAGGCGGATGCGTCCATCCCATCTGATATCCCGCTTACCAGCTTCAGCATTATGCTGGCCCGTCATAAAGGAGATTTTGAAAATTATGTAAAAGGTACGCCGAAAATATCTGAACTCAAGGATGGTGACAGGATACTGCTTCTGGAAAGCTGCACCCATCATGTGGCATGTGATGATATTGGCCGGGTAAAAATTCCGCGCTGGATGAACAGCTATACCGGCAAGAAGCTGGAATACGATATAGTTGCCGGTTTGAGTAACCTGCCCCGCCCCATTAAAGATTATGCGTTGGTTGTGCAGTGCGGCGGTTGTGTTATCACACGTAAACAAATCATCTCTCGTCTTAAACCAGCTATCGATGCCAATGTACCAGTTACCAACTATGGGATGGCTATTGCATGGATGCATGGTATCTTCAAAAGAGCAGTGGCTCCGTTCATCAAAACCGATGCAAATGCCGAAGATTATTTGTAATTTTACACCGCAATGCCCATTAATACAAAACAATTGAAATTTAAAAAGAAAGACAAGGCTGCCTCAAAAGGGCTAATTGGTCGTTGAGCTTGTCGAAACGACATTTAATTTAGCTGGCAGATATACGCTTCGACATGCTCATCGTCCAGATAAAATCTGGCTTTTCAGGCAATTTCTTCTTTTTAGCTTATATTTAGAAAATGACAAAATCCCTTGAGCAAATACTTTCACAGGATTCTTTCAGCAAAAATGACCTTATTGCCCTGCTCAATACCAATGAACAGGAAAGGCAACTGGTTTTTACCAAAGCAGCCGAAATAAAGGAAAAATATGTAGGTAAGAAAGTGTATTACCGCGGATTGATTGAATTTTCAAACCTTTGCGGAAAGAACTGCTATTACTGCGGAATCAGGGCAGGTAATAAAAACGCACATCGTTACGAGGTTACTCCTGAAGAAATAATGGAAGCTGCAAGGTATGCATGGGAGAACAAGTTTGGGAGTTTAGTGATTCAGGCAGGTGAACGAAGCGACAAAAAGTTCGTAAAACGAATTTCTGAAATATTACGCCAAATTCACGATATGAGCAAGGGTGAGTTGGGTATTACCTTATCCCTGGGCGAACAAACCGAAGAAACCTATCGTGAGTGGTTTGAAAGCGGTGCTCACAGATATTTGCTTCGCATAGAAGTCTCCAACCCTGAGCTTTATGGAAAATATCATCCCATTGATAAAAAACACGATTACCGGCAACGCATAGAAAGCCTGCATCTTTTGAGGAAAGTGGGCTACCAGGTAGGAACCGGTGTTATGATCGGATTACCTTTTCAAACCACAGAAGACCTTGCGGACGACCTGATCTTTTTCCGTGATTTTGATATAGATATGGTGGGAATGGGTCCGTATATTGAACATGAGCATACCCCCCTGTATCAATATAAAGAACGGTTAATGTCAAAGATTGACAGGTTCTATCTAAGTCTGAAGATGGTTGCCGTTTTAAGAATCATGATGAAAGACATCAATATTGCTGCCACCACTGCTATGCAGGCCATTGACCCGTTGGGTCGCGAAAAAGCTATAAAGGTAGGAGCCAATATTATCATGCCTAACCTCACTCCCACCCGTTATCGCGAAGACTACCTCCTTTACGAAGACAAGCCCTGCACCGATGAAGATGCGGAAGAATGTAAAAGATGTCTGGAAGCCCGCATTCACATGGCCGGTGGTGAAATCGGCTATGGTGAATGGGGCGATTCAAAACATTTCAAAAAAAGAAAAGGAAAAAGCTGAAGCCATCGAGCTCAAACCTGAACCTGCACCACCTGTAAGATATCGAAGACCTGAGCCAAAGGAATAAGTAAAAATTAAAAAGGCTTCCCGGTTACGGAAGCCTTTTTTTAATTTAAATCCAAAAGGTTTTTAACTTCACTATGAAGGTCCTTTAAACTGGAATGAATTATTTACCAAACTTCTTCAGCATCTATCCCAAAATAATTATGAGCAATAATATTTCTGAATCCTTTTATTTTTAGCCAATCAACCTTATTTTGCGATTCTATAATAAGGTTTTCGGACAACTTTCCGGCCATCTCACCAATAACAACAAAATTCATCAAAACAGCATCAAATGCTTTTGAATCCTCATATAAATCATCAGCTGAAATAAATTTTTCCGAATAACTGTAAATCTTTTCAATAGAATCTAACATATTGAAAAGGCATAATGAATCTTTATGACTTAGCTCAGACATAAACAGCTTCCGATAATATTTTATCCTTAAAAATAGGTTTAATGTATTTTTCCCGGCAGACATCTACTGGTCTATCAAAATGTTCAGCGATTTCTTTCTTGAGATTTAATTTTACGGAGTATAAATCAGGGGTGTTTTCCTCAAATTCAACAATAATATCGATATCGCTGTCATCAGAAAAATCATTTCTCACTACTGAGCCAAATACACCAATACGGGTAAGATGATATTTTTTCTTTAGTCTTTCCTTATTTTGGGAAAGAAATAATAATATTTCCGGTTTTTCTGACATCGATTATTTTTATCAAATATAATTACTTTTTACTTTAAACAATTGATTTCAGTTTATATTTAAAATTACTATCCCCCTGCCTTCTTAGCCTTATACCCTTCTTTGGCGAGAATTTCAAGCACTTTATCGCGCAAATCGCCCTGCAAAAGCATTTCCCCATCCTTCACAGAACCTCCCACACCACATTTGGCTTTAAGCGTTTTCCCCAGTTTTGCCATATCCTCCTCAGAACCCACAAAACCTGTTATCAGTGTAGCTGTTTTACCGCCTCTCCCTTTTTTACTCAGGTGAATTCTAAGGTTTTGCTGTTGCGGAGGAAGGGTTTCTTCCTGTTCTTCCGGTAAACTAAAATCAAGATCTTTATTGGTTGAATAGACAATATTACCTAAGGTCTTCTTATTTTTCTTTGCCATGAGATTTATCTTTTAAAGTTCAGGGAACAATCACATTTAAAGATAATGGATTTACTTTTACGTGAATTTTACTTTCAGCATTAACAGGATCTCCGTCAATATGCAAATACTCGCTCCCTGGTTTTTGCAATGTAGCTTCACGGGTTTTAAAGTACTCCACATAATGGGTTTTATTAATTAATTTAGAGATCAACATGGTGCCCATTACCGGTGCTTCAAAAAGTGGAACTTTTGATACGATACAGATGTCTATCAAACCGTCATCTGCAGTTGCTCGGGGAGCAATTACAGTATTGTTTCCAAACTGATTGGAATTGGCAAAACAAATCATCAAAGCTTTCCGGGTAATGGTTTTACCATCAAATTCCAGAATATAATCCTGTGATTCGTAAGTAAGATATTCCTGCAGAACAATTCTGAAGTAAGACCAGAACCCTCTTCTCCTGACTTTGGAAAATTCAACTGCTACCTTTGCATCAAAACCGACGCCGGAGAGATTGAATCCAAAATTTTCATTAACTGAAAAAGTATCGATTTTTTTTAACCGAAATGCTTTGATATTATCAATAGCTTTATTGAGATTAAAAGGTAATCGAAGATAATGTGCCAGTCCGTTTCCTGACCCGGTGGGAATAATACCAAGTGCAACATTGGTATTTACCAGTGCCCTTGCGGATTCGTTTACCGATCCATCACCACCAACCACAACCACGGCATCCAATTGATTTTCGACTGCATCCCTGGCAAGTTGTGTACCATGACCCGGAAATTCTGTAAACTCTAAAGAGTAATCCAGGTTAGATTGTTCCAGCTTTGCATAAATGATCTGCTTTATTCGCTCTTTGTTGCTGATTCCGGAAACCGGATTTACGATTATGAGAATTCTCTTTTTCAATGAATATAATTAATAAGGGCACAAAAAACCGGGATAATCAACTGATTTCCCGGTATTAATTAGTTTTCTATCGAATACTATTCTTCTCCATCGCCTTGAGCACGCATGGCCATTATGTCACGGTCAAACATGTAAAGGTTACCCTCGCCCAGCAAATCAAGTTTATCCAGTAAGCCCTGTACTGATGATTCTTCTTCAAGCTGCTCATCCACAAAGTACTGAATCCAGTTATGGGTTGTAAAATCTTTTTCATCAAGGCAGTTTCCTACGATGTTATTGATAGATTTGGTAACCATTTGTTCATGCTCCAAAGAAGCTTCAAAAGCCTGCTTTATACCTTTGAATTCACGTGGTGGCTGGTCAATCTTAGGAACAATTGCATGTCCGCCTCTTTCGTTAATATATTGGATAAACTTAAGCATATGCTCAATTTCTTCCATATGTTGAGCATAAAACCAGCTGGAAATTCCTTCAAGCCCTTTGCTATCAGCCCATGAGGCCATGGCCAGGTATAATTGTGCGGCATATCCTTCTTTTTCTACTTGTTCATTCAATACCTTCTCCAATTTTTTCGTTAACATATTTGTATCTTTTAAAGGTTAATAATTTCACGTTTTATACCACAAAGTTAGCAAATATTCTGAGGAGTAATATTACAGTACTGATAAATTTATCAATACATTATCTTGTATATAATCATGAAAAAAAAGTCTGAATGTAGCCCGGATTATCTGTTCAGTGCTTCTGCGCCTCCTACAATTTCAACGATCTCATTGGTAATGGATGCCTGGCGGACTTTATTGTAGGTAATGGTAAGATTTTTAAGCAGTTCAGTGGCATTTTCAGTAGCCTGATGCATGGCGGTCATACGGGCTCCCTGTTCACTGGTAAATGAGTCAAGCAATATCCGATACATATACGTTTGAATTGCCTTGGGTACAAGCTCTTCGAGCAATTCTTTCCTGGATGGTTCCATAATGTATTCAGGAGCATCAATGGATGCCTGATCCTTACCAGGACTTTCAGGAATAATCATGGGTAAGAACTGTTCAGTTACAAGATTGTACACAGCGGCATTTTTAAACCTGTTATAAACCACATCAATTTTCTGAAAAGTATCATCTTCAATGAGTTCCATGGCTTTGCTTGCCAGTGCAAATGCATCTTTGTAGGTAACATTATCAATCAAATCATGATGGGTTTCAAGTACTGTATAATTGCTTTTCCTGAAAAATTCTTCTGCCTTTTTGCCAATTAACCACAATTTCACATTATATCCATTTTCCCTTAGTTCACGCAAATGATTTACTGCACCTTTTAACAAGTTTGAATTGAATGTTCCACACAATCCTTTATTGGCAGTAACCACAATAACCAGTACATCTTTTACAGGTTTTTGAATACAAAGTATATTTTTTTCTTCAGGCTTAAGTGTTTCGTTGATTTTGTTGAGTGTCAGCCTCAATTGTTTTTCATACGGAACAAGACTCAGAACGGCATTTTGCCCTTTACGCAGTTTGGAAGCAGAAACCATTTTCATGGCACTGGTTATCTGCCTGGTAGATTTTATGGATGCAATTCTTACTCTGACTTCTTTCAGGTTTGCCATATCGGAATCTTAATTGTTTATACGTTCTCGCCTTCTGAAGTAATTTTAGAAACTATTTTTTTTGCTGCTTGTTCCATAACCCCTGCAATATCATCATTAAACTCACCATCTTTCAGCTTATCAAGGGTATCCCGGTGATTCTCATCAAGGTATTCCAGATACAACTCTTCAAACAAACCAATTTTTTTTATTTCAAGTTTTCTGAGCAGTCCTTTGGTTCCGCAATAAACCAGAGCAATTTGTTTTTCCACAGGCACAGGCTTAAACTGTCCTTGTTTCAGTAGCTCCACATTTCTGGCTCCTTTCTCAAGAACTGCTTTTGTTGTGGCATCAAGGTCGGAACCAAACTTTGAGAATGCTTCCAGTTCTCTGTATTGGGCCTGGTCAAGCTTAAGAGTACCGGCAATTTTTTTCATTGATTTGATCTGGGCATTACCACCAACCCTTGAAACAGATATACCCACGTTAATGGCAGGCCGTATTCCCGAGTTGAAAAGACTTGACTCGAGGAATATTTGTCCGTCGGTAATAGATATCACATTTGTAGGAATATAAGCTGATACATCACCGGCCTGGGTTTCAACGATAGGTAATGCTGTAAGAGATCCTCCCCCTTTTACTTTTCCCTGGAGTGATTCGGGAATATCATTCATTTGTGCGGCAATTTCATCAGATTCAATAATCTTTGCTGCTCTTTCGAGCAAACGGCTGTGCAGGTAAAACACATCACCGGGATAAGCTTCACGTCCGGGCGGACGGCGCAACAGCAATGATACTTCGCGATACGAAACAGCCTGTTTGGAAAGATCGTCATAAATTACCAGAGAATGCCGACCGGTATCCCTGAAAAATTCGCCAATGGAGGCACCTGCAAAAGGTGCAAAAAATTGCATTGCAGCAGGATCACTGGCATTGGCAGATACAATGACCGTGTAATCCATAGCTCCGTGCTTTTCGAGGATCGTCATGATATTGGCCACAGTGGAACCTTTTTGACCAATGGCAACATAAACACAATAAACAGGTTCTCCTTTATCAAAGAATTCTTTCTGATTGATGATGGTATCCAAAGCTATGGCACTCTTCCCTGTTTGCCTGTCGCCAATGATAAGTTCGCGCTGACCCCGACCGATAGGGATCATGGAATCAATGGCTTTGATTCCCGTTTGGAGCGGATTTTTTACCGGCTGCCTGTAAATTACACCCGGTGCTTTTCTTTCCAGGGGCATATCCAGTAATTCTCCTTTTATGGCACCCTTCCCGTCAATTGGTTCCCCGAGAGTATTTACCACACGACCCAATAATCCTTCACTTACCTTTATAGAAGCAATTCTTTTGGTGCGTTTTACCAGATGACCCTCCTTTACATTCTGGGCTTCACCAAGTAAAACAACCCCTACATTATCCTCTTCCAGGTTAAGCACAACACCTTGCAGATCAGAGTCTTCAAAGCTTACCAATTCACCACTCTTAACATTGGTCAGCCCGTAAATACGGGCAATACCATCACCTATCTGTAATACAGTACCGGTTTCTTCAAGTTCGGCTTCCATTTTGAAACCAGATAATTCCTGCCGTAAAATTGCAGATATCTCTGCGGGTTTAATCTCTGCCATAGTAAATTCTTTAACTTTTCTGTTTTGGCTTTTTATACCTTAGTATTATTATTGCTCCATAAGATGTTTTCTCAGTCTGGCCAGTTTTCTTTTCACACTTGCATCATATTGCATATCCCCGACCCGTAAAACAAAACCACCAATCAAACCAGGATCTACCTGCCTGTTAAACTCAATATTGGTTTTCTTTGTCAGTTTCTTTGATATTTCGTGTGCCTTTTTCTCAAGCGATTTATCAATGCTTCCCGCAGTGATAAGGTTAACTGTTTCAATATCCAGGTTTTCCTTATGAATTTTCTGGAATTCCCATGCTATTCCTTCTATCAGAGCTGCTCTTTTTTTTCGTGTAATGATATTAAGATAATGCAATGTTACAGGGTGTACCTTATCTTTAAAAACTGAATTGATGATATTAAGTTTCTTGCTAATTCTTACAATAGGACTCTTCATAACGGTTTTCAACTCCTTGCTTTTGGCAAAAACATCATAAACCAGTTTCATATCATTAAACGCCTGGTCTGAAAAATCATTTTCTTCAGCCAGACCCAGCAGGGCTTTTGCATATCGGTTTGCGACTCTCAGGTTTTTCATAAAAGATAAAAATTCTTATGTTGGGAATCAATTCAGCTGAATATCTCCAAGAAGTTTCTCAACATAATCATTGTTTTTCTTATTGTCAGTGAACTCTTCCCGAAGAAGTTTTCTGGCTACATCTACTGTAAGATCAACAATTTGTTGACGTATTTCCCTTTCTGCAGCCTTACGTTCAGCATTTATACTGTTTTTTGCTGTTTCAATAATTTTTGATCCTTCTTCACGTGCTTGTTGCTGAGCTTTTCTAATGATCTCATCACCATCTTTTTTGGCTTGCTGAACTACTTCTGCAGCTTTATCTTTCGCCTGTAACAACAACTTTTCCTTGGTTGCATCAAGCTCGGCCAATTCTCTCTGTATACGCTTGCTGCTGCGAATAGAGCCTGCAATATAAAGTTCTCTTTCTCTAATAGTAGAAAGTATCGGTTTCCAGGCAAATTTTCGCAGGATAAACAAAACAAGTCCGAAAGACAATGTCATCCAGAAGATGAGCCCGATTCCGGGGGTTACAAGTTCCATAATTCAAAATTTTATAATAAAAACAGTTGAATGGATTTAAAGTATCCGAATTATCCAACACTTAATAAATTAAACATGCAAATTGTAAATTACATTCTGCATATCCCGGTAAGATTGCTACTATTATACAAATAATACAAGCAAACAAACTACAATAGCAAAGAATGTAGCACCCTCAATAAGAGCTGATACAACGATCATTGATGAACGAAGATCATTGGCTGCTTCGGGCTGACGTGCAATTGATTCAAGGGCTGATTTTCCGATTTTACCAATGCCCCATGCAGCTCCGATAACGGCAATTGCTGCGGCAAATGCTGCCCCCATCTTCATCCATTGTGTGGCTGCTTCCATACTTACTTGCAATAATACATCTGTTAACAACATAAGTTTTAGTTTTAGGTGATACTTAGTTTAGTTCTAATTGAATATTTATTTTTAATGATGCTCATCAGGTACTGCCATACCAAAAAATATGGCACTGAAAAATGTAAATACATATGCCTGTATAAATGCTACAAGCAATTCTAAAAAGTTCATGAAAATGACAAAAATGACTGAAAGAGGTGAAATTGCAAATCCCAATGCAGTTCCGGAAGCCCCTAGTACAAAGATCAAACTGACAAACCCCAGTATGATCATATGGCCTGCGGTAATGTTAGCAAATAACCTTAGTGTTAATACAACAGGCTTTACAAAAACACCAACCAACTCAATAATGGGCATTAGTGGTATGGGTAACTTCAACCAAACCGGCACTCCGGGAGTATTAAAAATGTGTTTCCAGTAACCTTTATTGGCAAACAAATGCAAGGTCATAAAGGTAAATAATGACAAGGTAAGCGTAACACTTATGCTCCCGGTAACATTTGCCCCGCCAGGGCAAAAAGGTACAAGTCCCAGCAGATTATTAAAAAAAATGAAGAAAAATAAAGTAAGTAAATAAGGTAAAAAGCGATCAACCTTTTTTTCAGGTATGGCTGAACGGGCAATATCATCACGTACAAAAACAATTATGGGCTCAAGAAAAGCTGAAAAACCACGAGGCGCCCTGTGAGGTCCGTAATGCTTATAAGATCGTGCAACGGAGATCAGCAGCCAGCAGAGCAAAACTGCACTTATAAATATGGAAAAAACATTTTTGGTAATGGAAACATCAAGAATAAATGATGCATCCGGATCGGGTGTAACTCCATCATCTAAAACCCTGATGATTCGACCTTTTCTGGGGCTTTCGGCTGCTATTCTGAAACCTTTGTGCGCATCTTTACCATGATGGAATTTACTTGAGAAAAAGAAATATCCTTCACCCTCATAAAATAAGATTACAGGAAGCGGAATACTTATATGTGTATCATTATAGTCAGCAATATGCCATTCATAGGCATCAAGAATATGATCGATGATCACTTTACCTGCATCAAATTCCTTTTTCTTAGCCGTTTCTTCTTTATTATTGCTTCCGGCAAAAGCATGACTTGCCATTAGAAAAATAACAAGCATTAAAGTTAACTTCTTTAAGAAACGATAGCTTGACCTGAAATGCAATTTGCACAGATTCCCTTTCTCTTCCATTCTGGTATGAGTTGGCTCTAAATTTCGACGTGCAATTTATAAATTATTTGTTATGGAAATACAGGTAATACCCTTTATTTCATGCATTAATGAAAAATTCAGAGATTCTTTGAATACAAGAAAATTTTTAATCTTTGATTATCAATAGAATATACATTTTTTTAAAAAAATTCAAACTGAAAATTAGGTAAATCACTTAGATGCCAGTTTCAAAACCATCATTACTTCAATGAAGGTATAAACAATGTATATAAAGAAAAAGCTTATAAAAAATGCTGCTGCATCTTCTCTGTTTAAAAAACCATAAACAATTAAAATGGCAAGGTATATAAAAAGCTTTACTGCCGAAGTACCCATATACATCGCCAACGACTTCTTAGTGTCATTGCCTGATTTACGCTTTATGAAGAAACGGGATAAAACAGATATTAAATAGAAGAAAGGAACAATCCACAAAAGATAATCACTTACAATATTTTCGGGAGCAAAATACCTGAACAGGTATACAAAAACAAACAAAACTGCTGAAAAAAGTAAAAGATTTACATGGTAGCTTTTTTCCATAATCATCATAAATAATTTTATGAAAAAACCGGAATAATCTATTATTGACTATTCCGGTAATATAAAATTAAGACCTTTTATTTTTTTTCCTGGTTTTCTTTAGAAACCAGTTTTGCTTCTGGTTCCGGAGTTTTATCCATTGAGCAGGTACCGGTAAATCTTGCTCCTGGTTCAATAGAAAGCTTATTTGTAACTATTTCACCCTTTAATCGGGATGTTGCTTTTAAAGTAAGTAACTCTGATACTTCAACTTTTGCATTGATATTTCCGGAGAAATCAGCATTCTGACAATATATTTCACCTTCAATTACACCGGTATTTCCTACAACAATTTTTCCTTTTGAGTAGACCTGTCCGTTTACAGTTCCATCTATGCGAATATCACCATTACTTTTCACTTCTCCTTTTATGGTAGTGCCGGTTCCTATTAAATTAATGGACGTGTGTTCTGATTCGTTTGTTTTAGCCATCGTTGTATCTTTCTTATTTTTACTGAACATTTTTATATTATGAATTATATCTGTATCATTACAGATTATGATAACCTGATTTTTTCAGACTAACAAGTTGGTAATTTTATTAAATGATTCTTTATCAGCTTATCCAAAGAAGCAAAAGTAAAAAAATAATTCTTTAGAAAATAAATAATTTGGAAGCAAAACTTATGAAAAACATTTACTCTTCAAAGGAATAGGCTACGTTGTAAAATTCCACATATTCATCAAGTTTTCTTTCCTGGTAAAATATTGGATAATTATCAACAGAAATAATAAAACCTTGATAATGCTCATCATCGTGTTCCCTTTTTATTAGTTCATCGTTGAGCTGTGCTCCGTAATCCAAAGCTTTTTTAGCATCAGCAAAATTGGTTATAGTAACAAGTTGTCTTTTGTCATCAAAAAACAAAGTGCTTATATTTAAATTATCATCGCTAAACGTATCACGGTTAAACTCATTTATATCTGCTCTTAGTTGTCTGATCTGGGAACCGCGGGTATCAATTACCATAACATAAAAGTGAACGGATTCGGGCCGGTAAAGGAAGGGTGTATTTTCCATGATATCGGCATCTTCACCTGATAAATCTTCCATCCGTCGCCTTTCACTCCTGCCATCAGATTCCGGATCTGTTATAATACCTGAACTACCAAGGTAAACCAACAGGTTTTCAGCAGGTTCATGTACCGGTGTTCCTACAAAATTCTCGGTAACATAAACAAGGCTTTCAACAAATTCTTCAGGTTCTTTTGTTTTGCCAATAACAAGGGCTTTAAGAAATGAAAACTGACCGGCCTGATCAATGGACTGCTCTAATTTTTCTGCTTCTTCAATAAGGCTTAATGCTTCGCTGAAGCGAGCCTGCTGATAGGCATCAAAAGCATTACTGTAAATCTGTTTTACTTTTGCCTGACGTGCACGTACATTTTCAGCATAATTGGGATCAGACAATATTTTAGCAAAATCAGTATCGGGGAATTCATCTATGATCAGATTTTTAAAAGTCTGGGCTCTGATCGTATTTCCGGCATCACCAAACATTGTATACAAAAAATAGGCACTGTAAAGCTTATGCTCACTTTCAGGAAATCGTGTTATTAAAGTTTCAAAACTTTCTATTGCAGCCGGCCTGTCATTAAGTTTTTCTTTAAAAACAATTCCGGTATTGTAATAGGCTCTTGCAAGCCGTGCATTTGATGCCTGCATTTTTTCAGGAGTAGTAGGGATATTTTCCATAAGACTGGCACGTGTTAATCTTCCTCCTTCTTGCATTTCATCTTCATCCATGCCAAATTCACCGGTATCGCCAAAGGCCATTATACGTTTATTACTTATACGCCATAAGTCTCCAAGTTCTCTTTCACCCCATTTTGCATAAAACTCATTCTGCCCGAAACTGATTGCTGAAGGATTGTAAAAATACCAACCCCCTTCACCGGTTCCGGCTGTTTGAGTGCGGCTGCGACCATCCCTGGCCATTTGCTGCCGCATAAGTGCCCTTTCCTGCTCTCTTTCTCTTTCAAGGCGCTCTTCTTCCTGAATATCTTCAATAATTTGATCGAGTATTGCATTTCTTTCGGTTGTACCTAAAGAAGCCAGCCTTTGCAAAGAATCTTCACGTTCAATTACATTTAAGTATGTTGCCAGTTCTTTAAGAACCAGGTTCCTGCGACCCGCTGTTTCATAATCGGGGTATTCTCTTGAGAGATAAACCATTGTACTGTCGTACATTGAAGCAGATTGGCGATATTCTTTACGATCGAAATAAATTTCACCCAAACGAAGAAAAGTAACACCTTTCTGTGAGCTATTGCCTCTGTAATTTTCAAGAGCAAGATTATAGTATTCAATAGCCTTTGGGGTATCGTTCCGGCGCATGGAAAACTGGGCTAGTGCATAATAGATCTGATCTCTGAATTCCCGATTCTGATTGTCTTTAAGCATTCCCTCCAGCTCTGACAATATAAACCGGGCATCACCGCTTTCGGTATCAAATGCCATTGCCATATTTATTCTTGCCTGAAACGCCATCTGAAAGTCAGGATTTAATTTTAAAACCCTGGCGTAGGTTTTTTGAGCTGCCGAATAATTATCTTCCTGGTGGTAGGTTTGGGCAAGTATAAATGTTAACCGTGTACGCTGTTTGCGATTACCCGAAAGTTTAAC